>NZ_JBTNDR010000040.1:0-34633 GCF_054510895.1 Arthrobacter sp. HLT1-20
AAGACCCACAGCGCCGATGGTACTGCATTCGTGAGGATGTGGGAGAGTAGGACACCGCCGGACAACACGTAAAAAAGGTAGAGGCCCCACACAACATGTGGGGCCTCCCTCCATTTAACAACCAAACCACACACACCACACACGGCCACCCCCACCAGGGCGGCCATCACTATTTAATGGGTAGATCGACGAGCAACTGAGCGGCTCTGGGGAGATGCAATTGTGGCCAGCGGTTTGCGCCGCCAGCCACAGTCACGTGTTGCGCCGCTACTTCGGATTGCTGTCCGTGACGTGGCTGTCGGACGTCTCGAATGTCACTACACTCATGACGTTGCCTGAGGTGCGGTAGACCACGAAGTCTGTCAGCCTCTGCCAGAGCTGGGCAATGTCTGCCTTGGGGATGGGGGTGGTCAACGACGTGGTTGTCTGGGAATCAGTGGTAGTGCTGATGCTTCCACTGAGCTGCATTTCATCCGTGTACTTGACCGAGGCCTTTGCACTGTAGGATCCGACCTCAATGCCCACCTCGGCGCCCACTTCGAGTGAAGTGGTGTGCTGAAAACCAGTGGAGGACGACTGAGAGGAGCCAACCGTGAAGGACTGCGTGATGCTTGCTCCTTCCGGTGAAGAGAAGGTTCTGATGCAGAACCATGAAGGTTCGGCGGCCAGATAATAGAACGGGCTGGAGACAGCTGCAGGGTCGTTGACCATGATCGATGGAAGTACGGCGACGTTCCCCAGACCTGGTGAGGTCTTTGTGCCGTCCGCATTGTGGGGGTCGTAGACGGGGAACGGAACGTCGGCGCCCGCGACGGGGAGCATGAGCTTGGTCAGGACAAGACACCAGGAAGTGTTCGGCAAATCGCCATGCTCATCGCTCAGCATGGTTGTCGGGGCGAGCAGGAACTTGTCGTTCTGCACACTCTGTCCTGCCAATGACGGCACGCTCAGATTGCCGTTGTGTTCGGTCCAGTGAGAGCCTGAATCGCTCCAGAACTCCTGCGTTGGCGTGTATTGGAGGTACTCAGTCTTGATGCACCAGTAGTTGCTTGGATCGGGGCTCTTTCCGTTGAATCCCACACAGATTCCCAGTGCCTGATATCCGTCCGGTGCCGTGGGCCAGAAGTAGGCGATGTCGTTGGAGTTGCGGGATCCGGCGTCGTCCAGGATCCACGTGAAGCCTGTGGGGCGGGCCAGGGCATCTTCCCGACCCTGCATCGGGGCAAGAAGCATGATGGGTGTCTTCTGGATTGCTGTGCTGTTCACAGCAGCAAAGTCACCCAGTGGTGAGAAATTTGTGGAATCGCCCCCGTACTCACCGTAGAACGTGATGGCATTTCCCCTCTGCGCTGACCAGCCATTGACGAACTTCGTGGGGTCGGCAAACTTGATCAGGAACGGGTCGAACGGAGCGCCCTTGTTGGCGTAGTCGGCAGCGGCAATGGCCGCTGCCACCAAATCCCCGGGCCCGGAAGGGCTGGCTGTGAGTTCGGAGGTTGCCTCTTGGGTGATGGTCGAGTTCATGGTGTCCTCAGTTTTTGTGGTTGGCGCCCGGCTCCAATGCCGGGCGTGTGTCCTGACCCGGAAGATCTGAGACCTCCGGAGCGATACGCCATCGAATGACAGCCAAAAGATCAAGGGCTGGCGATGGATCAAGGTTGGGTAGGGGCAGTCGCGTCAACCAAGGTGTGAATGGAGGGTACTGGCGGCTGCACAACCACCGACCGAACGGTCTGACGCCCACTGCGGTACCACAGTGGACTCATCAAACAACGAAGCTCCCCAGCCAGAATCGGTTGATAGGACCGAGAATAGACTTGCCCGGATCAAATTAATAGTGCCAGAGAGCACATTCATCCAAAGGGACAGCGTCAAGGTGGAGACTCATCGTGGGCGCCACTTTGGTTTCCATCCGAGGAGGAAGGTTGATGGCGAAACAAACCACATCCTGTCTCGTGGCGTGCGGCTTGCCAGTCCGTGGGCATGATTGGGCTGCCCGTGGCCGTGCTATCCGCATCTTGGCGACGTAAGGTGGGTGGATGCCTAATCTTTTTTCCCACGCACATGAACCGGACTATGTGTCACCCCTAGCCGCTGAATCATTTGTAGAGTCGGTAGTCATCAATGTTCCGCTCGACCAGGCGTTTGACGGCTTCACCGACGCCATCCATCTGTGGTGGCCGGTCTCGGAACAGAGCGTCTTCGGTGATGGCAGTACCGTGGCCATTTTGCGCGATCACCTGGTGGAGGAATCGTTCGACGGCGACGAAGTGGTCTGGGCCGACGTCCAGGAGTGGGAATCGCCGTCGTTCATCAAACTGCACTGGACCTTGGGCCAAGAACAGTTCGGCACGTCGGAGATAGAAATCCATTTTGAGCCGGTAGGCGGGGGCATGACCCGCGTCAGAATCGATTACCAGCAAGTTCCCGGGCTCCAGAGTGCCTCGGACGGCGTGTTTGCCTGTGATTGGCCACTCATCTGCTCCAGATACGCCAGATTCATGGGTGGAGCCGTAAAGCTCGACTAGACTGGTAGATGGACCAATGGGTCCAGAGATTTTTCAAAGATCACCAATAGTGAAGAGCGGCTGTTACTGTGCCAGTTAGTGCGCTCGAAGGTTTAGGAGTCGGCATGGCTGAGCATTACGAAGGCAAGAGCGAGGGTAACTCCCGCGGACGCGACAACAACAATGGTGGTGGCCGTCCTTACGGTGACCGTCCGGCGACCAACGACCGCCAGCCGGCGCGTCCCTACAGCGACCGCCCGGCACGCAGTAACGACCGCCCCTCATACGGCGATCGCGACAACCGCGGTGGCCAGGGTGGACGTCCCTCAGGCGACCGCCCCTCGTACGGCAACCGTGACGACCGTCCGGCACGCTCCGGTGGCGACCGCCCGTCCTACGGTGAACGTCCCGCACGCAGTAACGACCGCCCTTCCTACGGCAACCGCGATGACCGCGGTGGCCAGGGTGGACGCCCCTCAGGCGACCGCCCTTCCTACGGTGACCGTCCGGCACGCAGCAACGACCGCCCCTCATACGGTGACCGCGACAACCGCGGTGCTGACCGCCCCATGGTGAATGGCCGTCGCGAAGACCGCAAGCCGTTTGGTGACCGCGACAACCGCGGTGGCCAAGGTGGACGCCCCTCAGGCGACCGCCCCTCCTACGGCCAGCGCGATGACCGCGGTGGCCAAGGTGGACGCCCCTCGGGCGACCGCCCCTCTTACGGCGACCGTCCCGCACGCTCAGGTGGCGACCGTCCCTACGGCGATCGCCCCGCACGCAGCAACGATCGCCCGTCCTACGGCCAGCGTGATGACCGTGGTGGACGCCCCTCAGGCGACCGCCCCGCATATGGCAACCGCGATGACCGCGGTGACCGTGGTGGACGCCCCTCAGGCGACCGCCCCGCATATGGCAACCGCGACGACCGTCCCGCACGCTCCGGCGGAGACCGTCCCTACGGCGACCGCCCGGCACGCAGCAACGACCGCCCGTCCTACGGCGATCGCGACAACCGTGGTGGACGCCCCTCAGGTGACCGCCCCTCCTACGGCGACCGCCCGGCACGCAGCAACGACCGTCCCTCAGGTGACCGCCCGTCATACGGCAACCGTGACGACCGTCCGGCACGCAGCAACGACCGCCCGTCCTTCGGTGGCCGTGACGACCGTGGTGGACGCCCCTCGGGCGACCGCCCCACATATGGCAACCGCGATGACCGTGGTGGCCAGGGTGGACGCCCCTCAGGTGACCGTCCCTCCTACGGTGACCGCCCGGCACGCAGCAACGACCGCCCGTCAGGTGACCGCCCCAGCCACGGTGCACGCGAGGAACGCGGCCCCCGCACGGCTCCGGAGCGCAACGCTGGCGATCTGCGCAGCTCCAACCGCCCGGACCGCGACCGTTCACCGCACATCGACAGCGATGTCACGGGTGAAGAGCTGGACAAGGTAACCCGCGCCCAGCTGCGCATCCTGGATTCCCGTAACAATGAATGGGTTTCCAAGCACCTGGTCATGGCCGGCCGTTTGATCGACTTCGAGCCGGAGCTGGCCTTCGAGCACGCCTTGGCGGCAAGCCGTCGTGGCGGCCGTTTGGCTTGTGTCCGCGAAGCAGTGGCCATGACGGCCTATGCAGCCGGCAAGTACGACGAGGCGCTGCGCGAACTGCGCACCTTCCGCCGCATCAGTGGCTCCAACGTTCACCTGCCCTTGATGGCAGACTGCGAACGCGGCTTGGGCCGCCCGGACCGCGCCCTGGACTTGATCAAGTCCGAGGACGCCGCAACGTTGGACACCGCCGGCAAGGTGGAACTGGCCATTGTTGAATCCGGTGCCCGTGGCGACCTCGGCGAACTGGATGCCGCACTGTCGGCCCTGGAGATCCCGCAACTGGACATCAACCGTGCGTTCTCCTTCAGCCCGCGCCTGTTCCGTGCCTACGGCATGGTGCTGCGCGCAGCTGACCGCAAGGATGAGGCCAAGACGTGGGAACGCCAGGCATTGGTGGCCGAGGAAGCCTTGGGCATCGATGACAGCACCGACCAGATCATCATGGACCTGGGCGACGACGAAGACATCCCCTTGGACGCGCCGCGTGCTCGCGTGCGTGTTTCAGACGTCATGGCTCCGGCCACGGCACCTGTAGCAAACGACGCCGCAACCCTGGCAGCTGCCGAGCTCACCTCCTCTGACGCCGATGCGGCTGAGTTGGACGAGCCGAACGTGGACGACGCCGAGTCGTCCTACTTTGAATCCGATGATGCTGAATCAGACGAAGACAGTGCCGATGAGGACCAGGCATCCGCCGAAGGCGAGGAATCCGGCGAGCACAACACCAGTGGCAGCTAAGAATTTGCTGACTGACTATGACGCGGTTTTGGCGGATCTGGACGGCGTAGTTTACGCCGGTCCGGCCGCCATTCCCGGCGCCATTGATGCGTTGAGCGGCCTTGCGTCGCTCAACGTAAGGCTGGCGTACGTGACCAACAATGCCTCACGTACGCCAGCGCAGGTCGCTGCCCATTTGCGCGAGCTCGGCGCCCCCGCCGACGATGATCAAGTGGTCAGCTCTGCACAGGCCGGCGCCGCCCTCCTGGCCCAAAAGTTTCCGGCCGGAACTCGGGTTTTGGTCACCGGCAGTGAGGCCCTGGCCCAAGAGGTGCAGGCCTTTGGCATGGAGATCGTGGCAGGTGCCGCCGACTCACCGCAGGTAGTCATCCAGGGCTTTGACCCGGGACTTGGCTGGGCTGATTTGGCAGAGGCCACCTACGCCATCAACGCCGGTGCGGTATGGATTGCCACCAACACGGACATGACCATTCCCCGGGACCGGGGGATCGCACCCGGCAACGGGACCTTGGTCGCAGCGGTGCGTGCCGCCGTCGGGCATGACCCCTTGGTGGCTGGCAAACCCGAGGCGCCGCTCTTCCACACAGCCGCCAACCGTCTGGGCGCCAAGGCGCCCCTGGTGGTGGGGGACAGGCTGGACACCGACATTCTGGGCGGCAACAACGCCGGGATGGCGACAGCCCTTGTTCTGACAGGTGTGGATTCGGGCGAGACTGCGCTGCGTGCATGCACAGCGGAGCGGCCCACGTTCATCATTCCCACCCTGACAGAGCTGTACACCGCCTACCCGGAGATCGCGTTCGACGGCGCAACAGTCACCTGTGGCGCCGCTGCCGCGACCGTGACGCGGGCCGGCGACGGCGAATCCGTTGACACCGTCCACATTGCCGGCGCCGCCGATGATCCCGATGCGTGGCGGGCCGCGTGTGCCGCGTGGTGGGCTGCAGTGCCCCAGGCGGATGCGGCAACCACGCCAGTCATCACCTGGCACACCACCCTGCCATGAACGAAGTAACCACCGCAGCGACACAGCCCACCGGTGATCCCGGCGTTGACGCGCTGGTGGAGCTGGTCGTGCAGACCGGCCAGCTCCCGGTGGGGGACCACAAAGCGCTGTACGCCACCGTCTTGGCCGGCCTGGAAAGCGAACTCAACGCGGACCCTGCGGCCGCACTTAAAGGAGCATCCTGATGACCCGATTGGACCAAGAACTGGTCAACCGCGGCCTAGCCCGTTCACGGACCGTGGCCGCCACGTTCATCAAGGCAGGCCGGGTCAGCGTTGATGGCATCACCACAGCCAAGGCCGCGCACCCTGTCACGGAGCTGACGCCGCTTGAAGTGGCGCCCGGGACTGAAGAGGACTACGTCTCCCGCGCCGGCCACAAACTTGCTGGTGCCCTGGCGCACTTCCCACAGGTCACCATTGCCGGCAAGCGCTGCTTTGATGCAGGCGCCTCAACAGGTGGCTTCACGGACGTTTTGCTGCGCAACGGTGCAGCCAAGGTCGCCGCAGTGGACGTTGGGCACGGCCAGCTGGTTGAGTCCCTGCGCAACGATCCTCGTGTGGAAGTCTACGAGGGCCTCAATATTCGCTACATGCACCCCGAGGAGATGGGCGGTGCCGCGGACCTGACAGTGTGTGACCTGTCCTTCATCTCCCTGACGAAGGTCATGGCCCCCTTGACCTTGGCCACCAAGGAGGGCGGCGAGTTGCTGCTCATGGTCAAGCCCCAATTTGAGGTGGGCAAGGACAACTTGGCCCGCACAGGTGTTGTCAGCAGTGAGAATGAACGACGCCGGGCAGTGGCGCTGGTTGCCCAGTCCGCCGTCGCCAATGGCTTGCGCCTGCAGGGGATCGGCACCAGTTCCCTGCCCGGCCAAGAGGGAAATGTTGAGTATTTTCTGCTGGCTAGCCGGGAAGTGTCGGGGCCTGCGCCTAAGATCGAAGAACAAGAGCTGGCAGTTGAGACACTGCTGGCCCAGCTGTGGCCCGCCGCATCAAGGGGCGGGCAGCAAGCAGTCCCGTAATTAGTTCTCCTGCTACAACGTGATGAGGAAACAGCACATGACACGGCGCGTCTTGATTCTGGCCCATACCGGCCGTGAAGAGTCGATGCTGGCAGCCCTCGAGGCGTGCGTGGAACTTCATGCAAACAGTATTGTTCCCGTCATGTATGCCGACGAACTGGCAGACATGACAGGCTACCTGGGGGTCTCCAGCGTCAAAATGGAGATCCTTGACAGGGACGTCACCCTGGCCGACATTGAACTGGTCATGGTCCTGGGCGGTGATGGCACCATTTTGCGTGCCGCAGAGATTGTCCGCGACTTTGACCTGCCCCTGCTGGGCGTCAATCTGGGCCATGTGGGCTTCCTTGCCGAGAGCGAGCGTGAGGAGCTCATCCAAACAGTTGCGGCAGTGGTGCAACGCAAGTACTCGGTGGAGGAACGCATGTGCCTGGATGTTGTTGTCAAGGTTGCCGGCAAAGTGGTGGCGCACACCTGGGCCCTGAATGAAGTGGCCCTGGAAAAAGGCAACCGCGAACGCATGATTGAGGTCGTCACCGAGGTTGACGGGCGGCCGCTGACCTCCTTTGGCTGCGACGGCGTGGTCATGGCCACCCCCACCGGTTCCACGGCCTACGCGTTTTCCGCAGGAGGCCCCGTGGTGTGGCCCGGGGTGGAAGCCCTGCTCATGGTCCCCATCAGCGCCCACGCACTGTTTGCCAAGCCGCTGGTGGTGGCACCCACCTCCACCCTGGCCGTTGAAGTGCTGACCCGCAACGGCGCCTACGGTGTCATTTGGTGCGACGGCCGGCGCACCGTGGATCTGCTCCCCGGTGCCCGCATTGAGGTGACCCGATCGTCCAAGCCGGTCAAACTGGCCAGGACCCAGCAATCCACGTTCTCCGAGCGCCTGGTGCGCAAGTTTGAGCTGCCGGTGCAGGGCTGGCGCGGCCCTTCGGCCGAGGAATCCCAACCAACCACCACCCAGCTTCCCATCATCAAGACGCTGCGTCCCAAAACATCCTTGGAGGGCCCCCGTACGGGACCCATTCCGCAGCTGCCCGATTTGAGAATTCCACCCCCGGAGAGCCAGTATTCCGGCACCCAGGCGTTTTACGGAGAGGAGACCACGTGATTGAAGAAATTCGTATCCGCGACCTTGGCGTCATTTCCGAATCAACGCTTCCGCTGGGTCCAGGCCTGAGCGTCGTCAGCGGCGAGACCGGCGCAGGCAAGACCATGGTGGTGACCGCCGTCGGGCTGCTGCTGGGAAACCGGGCAGATGCCGGGGCCGTGCGCAACGGCGCCAAGTCCGCCTCCGCCGAAGCAACCCTGACTCTGCCGGCGGGCCATCCGGCGCTGCTGCGGGCCCTCGAAGCAGGTGCCGAGATCGACGAGTTCGACGGCGGCGCGCAGCTGATCCTGGCCCGCACCGTCAGTGCCGATGGGCGTAGCCGGGCCCATGTCGGCGGGCGCAGCGCCCCCATCGGGGTGCTGAACGAGCTGGGGGAGGCACTGGTTGCCGTGCATGGGCAGTCGGACCAAATCCGCCTCAAGAACCCCTCGGCCCAGCGGGTGGCCCTGGACAAGTTTGCGGCCGAGGCCAACAAGGGTTTCGCGGCCAAACTGCGCAACTACAAGCAGGTCTTTGAGCGGTGGCGTGAAACCCAGGGCGAGCTGGCGCTCCTGCGCTCGGCCAGCCGGGAACGCCTGCGCGAGGCTGATTCGCTGTCAACAGCTTTGGCCGAGATTGATGCCGTGGAGCCGCTGCCGGCCGAGGACGAGATCCTCAAGGCCCAGGCCGTGAAACTGGGCAACGTCGAGGAGCTGCGCAAGGCGGCACTGGGCGCCCATGAGGCCCTGAGTGCTGCCGACTACGGTGACGGTGTTGACGCGGCCTCCCTGGTGGACACCGCCAAGCGCCTCGTGGAGGCTGTCGCGCAGAGTGATGAGGAGCTGACGCAGACCGCCAAGCGACTCTCCGAGGTGGGCTATCTGCTGGCCGACATCGCCCGGGACCTGGCCAGTTACGCCACGTCCCTGGATTCGGATGGCCCCGGACGGCTGTCCGAGGTGGAGGACCGCCGCGGTGCCCTGGCCGTGTTGGTGCGCAAATACGCCCCAAGCATTGATGAAGTTCTTGCCTGGGCTGACGCCGCACGAGTTCGGTTGGCGGATCTCAGCGATGATTCGGGCAGGATCGAGTCCCTCGAAGCGCAGGAGGCGGCCTCACTCGCCGAGCTGGGCATCCTGGCCGCCGAGGTCACGGCCTTGCGCAGTTCGGCCGCTGCCAAGCTCGCCAAGGCAGTCAGCGCCGAATTGAAGGCGCTGGCCATGCCGGACGCCAAACTGGTCATTGACATCACTGCCGCCGAGCGCAGCATCCACGGCGAGGACGAGATTTCCTTCCTGCTGGCTCCGCACGCGGGCGCGCTGCCGCGTCCGCTGGGCAAGGGTGCCTCCGGTGGTGAACTCTCCCGTGTCATGTTGGCCCTTGAGGTGGTGCTGGCGGCAGTGGACCCCGTGCCGACCTTTGTGTTCGACGAGGTTGATTCGGGTGTGGGCGGCAAAGCCGCGGTGGAAATTGGCCGCAGGCTGGCCATGCTGGCCCAGCATGTGCAGGTATTGGTGGTCACACACCTGCCCCAGGTGGCAGCGTTTGCTGACCAGCACATCCTGGTCACCAAGAGTTCTGTGAGCAAAAACTCAACAGGAATCACCACCAGCAATGTGCGGCTTTTGACGTACGAGGAACGGGTCGTGGAATTGGCCCGAATGCTTGCAGGGCAGGAGGACTCGGCCACGGCACAGGCCCACGCCAAGGAATTGTTGGCGCAGGCAGCGCGTCCCACATCCTAGGATCAGGGGGCGCTTATGCTTATTTTAAGTACCGTCCGCGAATGTTTATTGGCTCATTAGATGATAGGCTCGAATTCCGTGGTGCAACGATCAAATTCCCGGTTCAGTGGTCAGTCCAAGACGACCAAACACATCTTCGTCACCGGTGGCGTAGCTTCTTCGCTGGGCAAGGGGTTGACGGCTTCAAGCCTCGGCCACTTGCTCCGAGCGCGCGGCCTCTCGGTGACCATGCAAAAGCTCGATCCCTATCTCAATGTGGATCCTGGCACAATGAATCCCTTCCAGCACGGTGAAGTCTTCGTCACTGACGACGGCGCCGAAACAGACCTGGACATTGGCCACTACGAGCGCTTCCTTGATGAAAATCTTGAAGGCTCCGCCAATGTCACCACCGGTCAGGTGTACTCAACAGTCATTGCCAAGGAACGCCGCGGCGAATACCTGGGCGACACTGTTCAGGTCATCCCGCATATCACCGATGAAATCAAGCGTCGCATGCGTCTGCCCGCCGAGGGCAAAAACGCCCCCGACGTCATCATCACCGAAATTGGTGGCACTGTTGGGGACATTGAATCCCAGCCGTTCCTGGAGTCGGCACGCCAGGTGCGCCAGGACATTGGCCGCAACAACGTGTTCTTCGCCCATGTTTCCCTGGTGCCCTACATTGGCCCGTCCCAGGAACTGAAGACCAAGCCCACGCAGCACTCTGTTGCGGCACTGCGCTCGTTGGGCATCCAGCCCGACGCCCTCATCCTGCGCTCCGACCGTGTCCTGCCCGAGGCAATGCACGCCAAGATTGGCCGCGCCTGCGATGTTGACGTTGAAGCGGTCATCGGCTGCCCCGATGCCCCCAGCATCTACGACATCCCCAAGACCCTGCACTCCCAGGGCCTGGATTCCTACATTGTGCGTGCCCTGGACCTGCCCTTCAAGGACGTGGACTGGACCAAGTGGGACAAGCTCCTTGAAGCCGTCCACAACCCCCTGCACCACATCGAGATCGCCCTGGTGGGCAAGTACATTGACCTGCCGGACGCTTACCTCTCCGTGACCGAAGCCCTGCGTGCTGGCGGCTTCGCCAACAGCACCAAGGTCAAGATTCGCTGGGTCCCTTCCGATGACTGCGAAACCGAAGCCGGTGCCCTCAAGGCGCTGGGAGACGTCGACGCGATCTGCGTGCCCGGCGGCTTCGGCATCCGCGGACTGGAAGGCAAGCTGGGCGCCTTGAAGTTTGCTCGCGAAAACAAGATCCCCACACTGGGTCTTTGCCTGGGCCTGCAGTCCATGGTCATCGAGTACGCCAGGAACATTGTTGGCCTGGAAGGCGCATCGTCCTCCGAGTTCGACGACAACCCCAAGTACCCTGTCATTGCCACTATGGAAGAGCAGCTGGACATTGTGAGCGGCTTGGGCGATCTGGGCGGCACCATGCGCCTGGGCCTCTACCCGGCAGTGCTGACCGAAGGTTCCGTCATTGCGGAGACCTACGGCACCACCGACGTTTCCGAGCGCCACCGGCACCGCTACGAGGTCAACAACAAGTATCGCGAGCAGATTGCTGAAGCCGGGCTGGTGTTCTCCGGAACCTCACCCGACGGCAAGCTCGTGGAATTTGTTGAGCTGCCCCGTGAGGTGCACCCGTACTACGTTTCCACCCAGGCACACCCGGAATTGAGCTCGCGCCCCACCCGGCCGCACCCGCTCTTTGCCGGTCTGGTGGCTGCAGCCCTGGACCGTCAAAACGCAACACGGTTGATGGAAGTTTAATGACCGCGCCCGGTACACCGTCATGGACGGACACTAAGCACCCAGCGGGGGAGCCGGTGGCTGACACTCTGAGCCACCGCCCCTTGCAGTCCTCCGCGACGGTGTACCAGGGCCGCATCTGGGACGTCGTCTCAGACACCTTTTCTCTTGCACCCGGTGCCAAGCCGCTGACCCGTGACTATATTGCCCACCCGGGGGCGGTGGCCGTTGTGGTGCTGAACGAGCACAACCAGGTCCTGTTGCTGAGCCAGTACAGGCACCCCGTGCAGATGGTCCTTTGGGAGATCCCGGCAGGCCTTTTGGATGTGGAAGGTGAGGACTACGTTGTAGGTGCCGCCCGTGAATTGGCTGAAGAGGCCGATCTTGTGGCAGCCCAATGGCATATCCTGGCCGATTTCTTCAACTCTCCCGGTTCCTCCAGCGAGGCCATCAGGATCTATCTGGCCCGCGGACTCTCCATGGTGCCCGAGGCGGACCGCCACGTGCGCACTGAAGAGGAGGCCGAAATCGAGTTCCGCTGGGTTGACCTTGCCGAGGCCGCCACCGCCGTGCTGGAGGGGCGCATTCACAACCCGTCCGCCGTCGTAGGAATTTTGGCGGCGGCTCAGGCGCAACGGGACGGCTTTGCCTCCCTGCGCCCGGCTGATGCGCGGTGGCCTGAACACCCGTCCCAGCGCAAGCGGTGACCTCGCCGGCTGCTTCCTCGGTGCTGAGGCGGAGCATTCAAGACTATTTGCTCCACGTTGGCGTTGAACGCGGCTTGGCGCCCAACACCCTGCAGGCTTATGCCAGGGACCTGCGGCGCTACGAAGAATTCCTCGCCGCAGCCCTCGTCACCGAGCTGGGTCAGATCACCCGCCACCACGTCAGCGAGTTTGCCCAAGGGCTCTCCGACGGTGCTGACGGCGGCTCGGCCTTGGGCCTGCGCTCCGTGGCAAGGACTGTGGTGGCCGTGCGCGGCCTGCACAAGTTCTGGGCCTTGGAAGGCATGAGCGACGCCGACCCTGCAGCGGATGTCCACCCGCCCCAGGCGGGTCAACGATTGCCCAAAGCCATCAGCGTGCACGATGTCACGCGCATCCTGGAAGCGGCAGGTTCGGACACACCCACAGGCCTGCGGGATGCGGCCATGCTTGAATTCTTGTACTCCACCGGAGCCCGCATCAGCGAAGCCGTGGGGCTTGACGTAGATGACCTGGTCCTGCCCGAGAACCTCGAAGACGGTCCGTCACTGGTGCGGCTCTTCGGCAAGGGGTCCAAGGAACGCATTGTCCCCATTGGCTCCTACGCCCTGCGCGCATTGGAGTCCTACCTGGTCCGCGGCCGCCCGGTCCTAGTGGCCAAGGGTTCCGGCACACCTGCCCTGTTCCTCAATGCTAGAGGAGGGCGGATCAGCCGGCAGAGCGTCTGGACCATCCTGAAGGCCGCCGCCGAGGCTGCCCAGGTCCAGGCAGTGGTCTCCCCGCACACCCTGCGCCATTCCTTTGCCACCCACCTGTTGGAGGGCGGCGCCGATGTCCGCGTGGTGCAGGAACTGCTGGGCCACGCCTCGGTCACCACCACGCAGGTCTACACGCTCGTCACGGCCGAGACACTGCGTGAGGTTTACGCGGCGGCCCACCCCAGGGCCCTCGGCTAGCTTTTTCCAACTGACCCGCAGAAAACGCCGAAAAATGGCGGTTCGGCTGCGTTTTTCGGCGTTATCTGCGGGTCAGTTCGAAGTGCGGCGGTGATGCCGCTCTAAGCTGGAGGCATGAGCCACGCCACCGAGTATTTCCGGAACAAATTGGATTTTGAGATTGACGTGATGGACGTCCACGGGCGTCTCGCAGCGGGGGATTGTGTGGTGGTCGACACCCGCCGCCACGCCTCCTGGGAACACGGACACATCCCCGGGGCCCTACACCTGCCCACGGCGCTCATCCCGGCCCAGGCGGCCGTCCTGATCCCCGCTGGGACTCCCGTGGTGGTGTACTCGTGGGGGCCCGGTTGCAACGGCAGCACCTTTGCCGCCCTGGCCTTCGCAGAGCTGGGCTATCCGGTCAAGGAAATGCTGGGCGGGATTGAATACTGGGCTAGGAACGGACTGCCCGTGGAGTCGTCCGACGGCGTCACCGTGCCTCCCAGCGACCCACTCGTCACGGCGGACTAAAATGCAAACTGACCCGCAGAAAACGCCGAAAAAACACGATTTTCATCGATTTTTCGGCGTTTTCTGCGGGTCAGATGGGTGTGGGGCTTAGGCGGTGACGGCCAGGGCGTCGATTTCCACCAGCATGACCTCGTGCGGCAGGTCGACGAAGACTGTGGTGCGGGAGGGGAGCTGGCCGCTGGGGACGTTTTCCTTGATGAATTCGCCGTAGACATCGTTCATGGCGGGGAAGTCGTCGCGCGTGGTCAGGTAGACGCGGAACATGATGACGTCCTCAACGCTGGAGCCGCCGGCTTCCAGGATGGCCTTGACGTTCTCGAGGGTGCGGCGGGTCTGGATGCGGACGTCGCCTTCGCCAATGTACTCGTTGGCAACCGGGTCCATGGGGCCCTGGCCGGAGACCTGAAACAGGCCGCCCTTTTTGACGCCCTGGGAGAAGGTGTGCGCCGGGGCGGGAGCGTTTTCGGTCCGGACAATTGTTTTTTCACTCATCGAGTGTTCCTTTCATTGGAGACCCAGCCCAAATCCTTCGAGATGGCCTGCGTCCCATTTATTAGTATTGGCAGTAGTTTGAGCAAGTCTTCATAGTTCAGCAGCACCACGGGCACCGAGAACGACGCCGCCCCCACCACACGTCCCGAGGCGTCCCGGATGGGTGCTGCCACGCAGTGCACAATCGATTCATGCTCCGATTTGTCCTGCGCCCAGCCTTGTTCGCCCACCACGGCAAGCTCCGCCAGCAACGCCTCGGGCGTGGTGAGCGTGTTCTCCGTCATTTTGACGTAGTCCAACCCGGCGGCAATCTGTTCCTGCCGCGAGCGGGGCATGTCAGCCAGAATCACCTTGGCCACTGCCGCCGAGTGCAGCGCCGCCGTGAGGCCAATCCTGGAGTACATGCGGACCGGGTGGTGAGACTCGAACTTGTCGATGTACACCACCTCGGCGCCTTCCAGTTCAGCCAGGTGCACGGTGTGGCCCGTTTGGTCGTTCAGGCGGGCCAGATGTGGACGGGCCACCTGCCGCAGATCCCGCTGTTCCAGCGCCAGGGAGGAAAGCTCAAAGAGTTTGCGCCCCAACTGGAACTGGCCGGCGTTGTTGCGCACCAGAAAATGTTCGGCCTCCAGGGAGTGCAACAGGCGCATGACAGTTGTCTTGTGGACATTTGAGGTGGACGCCAGCTCATCGAGGGTGGCGGGCTGCTTGGCCAGCTGCGCCATCAAATTCAGGGCACGGACCAGGCTCTGACTCACTGCAGGGCCCCTGTCAGCGCGGGGGAGTCAATCCGGCCCGGCGCCACATGGGTGGCGGCCCAGTCGGCTTCGGAGCAGGCCAAAATGGTGTCCAAGACCTCGGCGCTGGGAAGCGGGCCGCGGTCGCCGGGGACGGTCAAGGTGGCTGCGGCGCTCAGGTGCCCGCGGCGCAGTGACGAGCGCTGGTCCAGGCCAAAGAGCATGCCGCTGAGGTATCCGGCGGCGAAGGCGTCGCCGGCGCCCACCGGCTCCAGTACGGATACGCTCAGGGACGGCACTTCAACCCGGCCGCCGTCGCGCATCAAGGCAATGGCTGAGGTGTGGGCGTTCTTGAGCACAATGACGGCTGGGTCGGGCAGCAGGGCCCGCAGCGCGGATTCGTCATTGGTTCCGAACGCCGGAATAGCCTCATCGGCGCCCACCAGTACGACGTCGGACTGGTTGGCCAGGGTGCGCAGGATGGCTTTGTCCTCGTGGGCCCACAGGGCGCCGCGCCAGTTCACATCAAAGGAGATCAGGCGGCCGTTGCGCGGCAATGCCAGGATAGCTGCCAACAGACCCCGGCAGCTGGGTGAGAGTGCTGCTGTGATACCACTGAGATGGATCAAGGCGGCTGCGTCCAGCAGTGCTGTCACCGCGGGGTTGTCCAGCATGGCCGCACTCATGGCCGAGGCTGCCGAATCCTTGCGGTAGTACAGAACGGAGCCTTCCTCGGAGTCCGACTGTGCGGAAGCAGGAATCTTCACGTATAGGCCCGTGGCCAGTTCGGCGTCGGTTTCCACGCCGGTGACGCCCACGCTGTGTGCGGAAAGGTCATTGAGAATGCGGGTGCCAAAACCGTCGCGGCCCACCCGGCCCACCCAGTGGGCGTCAACACCCATGGCGCCCAGGCCCATGGCCACGTTGGATTCGGCGCCGCCAACGCCATAAAACAGTTCCGTGGCCTCCGCCAGGGGGACCTGCTGCGTGGGGGTGAGCATGGCCATCGTCTCTCCGATGCAAACAACTGAAAGCATGGACCTTCTGCACTTCCTCTCACACGGTTTGGGCGGCTGATTTCACCCGTGAATTGGGGCTCTGGAGCGAGTTTCCAACAGTCTAAGCTGTGCTTGGCATCTCATTCCCACCTTGACGGGCGAATCCAGACCATGTTAGACATGCTCTTGGTGAGTTTGCAACTAGCGTTGCAAAATACGCAACGGGGCCGGATGGCTGGCCCGTGAAGGGAAGCAACAATGGGCAGCACGCAAGCGGCTAACAACACGAGCACAACAGGCTCCGGCATCAATTCCGCCATGGTGGATGCGCTCGATGAGATTGACTTGAGCTGGAAGTACAAGGCTGCTCCGGCCACGTCCCACGGCCAGAGCGCCGGGGCGTTTGTGGCTTCCGGTGTGTCGCTCGCCGATCTGCAAACCCCGCTGCTGACCTTGAGCGCAGCCGCCACGTCCGCCAATATTGAGCGCATGGCCAGCTGGTGCGCCGGCAAGGGCGTGCTGCTGGCACCCCACGGCAAGACCACCATGGCGCCGCAAATGTGGCGCGAGCAGCTTGCGCACGGTGCGTGGGGCATCACCCTTGCCAATGCTGCGCAGCTGCGGGTGGGCCACGCCTTTGGGCTCCGGCGCGTCATGGTGGCCAACAGCCTGACCGACCCTGCTGCCATCACCTGGTTGGCGGCCGCGCAGGGCCCCTCTTTCTCCGTGGTGTCCTGGGTTGATTCGCTGCAGACGGTTGCCCTGCAGGAAGCCGTTCTTTCGGCAGTTCCCGGCTCGGTCATCGATGTCATTGTGGAACTTGGCGGAGTCGGCGGCCGCACCGGCATCCGCACAGTCGCCCAGGCTCTTGAACTGGCCCGCGCAGTCGACGCCGCCACGCATTTGCGCCTGGTTGGCGTGGGCGGCTACGAAGGCTCCCTGGCCCACACGGCCGACGCCGATGCCCTCACCACAGTGCGCGGCTACCTGTCCAGCGTGAAGGAACTCCACGAGACCCTGCTGAGCGAGAACCTCTACGCCCATGGCGCCGAAATCATTGTCACGGCCGGAGGCAGCGCCTACTTTGACGACGTGGCGGCCATGCTCAGTTCCTGCACCAGCGACGGCGCCAACGGCCGGCCCCGCATTGACGTGATCATCCGCAGCGGCGCGTACGTGGTGCACGACGACGGCTTCTACCGAGGCATTTCGCCCTTGGGCAGTGGCGCGCGTGCCCTAGAAGGTGGCGTCCCCTTCACCTCCGCCATGCACGCCTGGGCCAGGGTCGTTTCAGCACCCCAGCCGGGCCTGGCCATCCTCGACGCCGGCAAGCGAGACCTGCCCGTTGATGAGGGCCTGCCCGAACCGCAGATGCTGGGGACGTCCCTGGGTGGCGAGATGGCGGAGCTGGCAGGCGCCAGTATCAGCGCCGTCAATGACCAGCATTCCTTCCTGCGTTTTGACCCGGAAACCACCACCGTCAACATTGGCGATGTGGTTCGTCTGGGGCTGTCACACCCCTGCACAGCCTTTGACAAGTGGGCACTCATTCCAGTTCTGGCCGACACTGGCACCGACAACCGCGTTGTGGATCTCATCCACACGTTCTTCTAAGCCGTGGAAACCCCTATGCGCACTGTCATTGCCAACGCGACCGTTGTGGACGGCACCGGCGCGCCAAGGTTCGCCGCCGACGTCGTCCTGGAAAACGGCACCATTCACAGCATCGCCGCCCCGGGCACGTACCCCCTGTCCGACGGCGTGATTGACGCCAGCGGGCTGGTGCTGAGTCCCGGGTTCATCGACATGCACGCCCATTCCGATCTGCAGCTGTTCCTGAACCCGGAGCACTACGCCAAACTCAGCCAGGGTGTCACCACCGAGCTGCTGGGCCAGGACGGACTGTCCTATGCCCCGATCGATGACGTCACCCTTGAAGGTGTGCGGCAAAAGATTGCCGGATGGAATGACAACCCCGAGGACTTTGACTTCAACTGGCGCACGGTGGGGGAGTACCTGGACCGCCTTGACGAGGGCATCGCCACGAATGCCGCCTACCTGATTCCCCAGGGCACCGTCCGGGCCATGGTGCGTGGCTTTGGTGAGGGCGACGCGACGGCCGAGGAAATCGCCGCCCAGCAGGCAGTGATCCGGACTGGGATGGCCGAAGGTGCCGTGGGCATGTCCTCAGGCCTGACCTATACGCCGGGCATGTACGCCACCACCGAGGAGTTAGCACAGCTGTGCTCCACAGTGGCTGAGTTTGGCGGCTTCTACGCCCCGCACCACCGCTCTTACGGCAAAGGCGCCCTTGAGGCGTATGACGAAATGATTGAGCTGAGCCGTGAAACCGGCTGCGCCCTGCACCTCTCCCATGCCACCATGAACTTTGCCCCGAACAAGGGCCGCGCGCCGGAACTGCTGGGGCTCATTGACCGTGCCCTGGACGACGGCGTGGACATCACCTTAGACACGTACCCGTACCTGCCAGGTGCCACCACCTTGTCCGCGATTCTGCCCAGCTGGGCCTCCGCGGGCGGTAGCCAGCCCACCATGGACCGGCTCCGCGACCCGGACACCCTGGTGCGGATCAGGGAGAACGTGGAGATTTACGGCTCCGACGGCTGCCATGGTGTGGTGGCCGAGTGGGAGACGCTGGAAATTTCCGGCGTCAAGAACCCCGCTTTGGACGACTTTGTGGGCAAGACGGTGGCCCAGATCGCCGAGGAATCCGCTCAGGATCCCTTCGACGTGTTCGTGGATATTCTGCTGCGCGACAAGATGGCCACCGGCATTCTGCAGCATGTGGGCCACGAGGAAAATGTGCAGGCCATCATGGTCCACAGAACCCACACCGGCGGCAGTGACGGCATCCTGGTGGGCGGCAAGCCGCACCCGCGGGCTTGGGGAACGTTCCCCCGCTACCTGGGCCACTACACCCGTGAATTGGGCCTGCTGACACTGGAAGAAACCGTCAATCACCTCACCGGCCGCCCCGCCGCGCGGCTCAAGCTTGTGAACCGTGGCCTGGTCCGTGTTGGTCAAGCCGCAGATCTGGTGCTCTTTGACCCGGAAACCGTCAACGCCACAGCCACCTTTGCCGAGCCGCGCCAAGCGGCTACCGGCATCCACTACGTCTTTGTCAATGGCGTTGCCGCCATCAAGGCAGGCAAGCCCACCGGTGCACGCGCCGGCAGGGCCTTGCGCCGCACCCCGGAAGGAACACGATCCACCCCATGAACAACCTTGAATTCATTGCCCGGCTGGAAGCGGACCGCACCATCGCGGTGGTCCGCGCCCCTGACATTGCCGACGCCGCAGAGCTCTGCCGCGCCCTCGTCGCCGGAGGTATCTCCGGGGTTGAACTGACGTACACCACCCCCAATCTGCTGGGGCATGTTGCCCGCGCCGCGGAAACCGCCGCCCAGCACGGTGCCGTGGTGGGGGTAGGTACGGTTCTCACCGCCGATCAGGCCAAGGCCGCCATCGATTCCGGCGCCCAGTTCTTGGTGACTCCCGGGATTCGCCCCGAGGTGGCCAAGGTCGCCGCCGACGCCGGCATCCCCTTCTCCCTGGGGGCCCTGACCCCCACGGAGGTGGCCATGGCGCTGGACCTCGGGTCCGCCGTCGTCAAGATCTTCCCTGCCAGCACCATGGGCCCGGCCTACCTGAAGGATCTGCAGGGCCCCTACCCGGGTATCAAGCTGCTGCCCTCTGGCGGAATCAACGCCGACAACGCCAAGGACTTCCTCGCAGCCGGCGCCCTCGCCGTCTGCTGCGGAACCGCAGTGGTGCCGCCCGCCGTGGTAGCTGCCGGCACCTGGGCAGAGATCACCGCCCGCGCCGCAGCGTTCACCAGCATTCTTCGCTAATCATCTTCTTTGGAAAGTTCCCCCATGACAGAGTTTGTTAATTGGCTTCACCACGACACCGCCGGGCTCCTGCTCTTGGCCGGTGCGGGTATTGCCCTCCTGCTGGTCTTGATTATCAAGGTCAAGCTGGAACCCTTTATTGCCCTGCTCGTAGTGGGCGTCCTGGTGGCGCTGGCCGGCGGTGTGTCCGTGCAGGATCTGGTTGGATCCGCCACCAAGAGTAGTGACGCCCTCATTGAAAAGGGCTTCGCCGGCATTCTTGGCCACATCACGGCGATCATCGGTCTGGGCACCGTGTTGGGGGCCATCCTTGAGCGCTCCGGTGGCGCCGAGGTTCTCATGAGCCGTCTGGTCAAGGTCTTTGGCGAAAAGGGTACGCCGCTGGCCATGGGTGTCACGGGCTTTGTGCTCGGTATTCCGGTGTTCTTTGACATTGGCATCTTCGTGTTGGCTCCACTGGTCTACGTCGCAGCCATCCGCGGTGGCAAGTCGCTGGTGCTGTATGCCATGCCCCTGCTGGCCGGCTTGTCCGTCACCCACGCATTCCTCCCCCCGCACCCGGGTCCGGTGGCCGCCGCCGGTCTGTTCCACGTTGACCTGGGTTGGCTCATCATCATGGGCCTCATCTGCGGCATTCCCGCCTGGTTTGCCTCCGGTATTCTGTGGGGCACCTGGATTGGCAAGCGCGTCATGGTCAACGTCCCCGAGGACAGGGTGGTTGAAGAGTCCGACGAAGCCAAGGCTTTGGGTGATCCCGCACTGGGCACCGTGCTGCTGGCCATCGGAACGCCCATGATCTTGATCCTGGGCGGCACCTTCGGCAACGTCATGCTGCCCGATGGCGGCCTGCGCACAGCCCTGCAGTTCTTCGGGAACCCTGCGATCGCCCTGACCGTGGCCGTGCTGCTGGCCATGTGGCTGCTGGGCACACGCCGCGGCATGACCGTCCAAGAACTCTCCGAGCTCTCCTCAACGTCGCTGCGGCCCGTGGGCATGATCCTGTTGGTGGTGGGCGCCGGAGCCTTCTTCGGCGCCGTCCTGGGCGCAACCGGTGTGGGCAAGGCCGTGGCCGATTCCCTGTCCACCGCCGGCCTGCCTCTGCTGCTGTCAGCGTTTGTCATCTCCGCCGGCATGCGCATTGCCCAGGGCTCGGCAACCGTTGCGATTGTGACCACGGGCGGCATCCTGGCCCCCAGCGTTCTCGCTGCCGGGTATTCACAGCCGCAGCTGGCCTTGATCGTCATGGCCATTGCCTCCGGTTCAGTCATTGCCAGCCACGTGAATGACGGTGGTTTCTGGATCATCTCCAAGTACTTCAACATGTCCGTCAAGGACACCCTGAAGACGTGGACTGTGTTGGAAACTGTGCTGTCCATTGTGGGCTTCGGCATGGCAGCCCTGGTCTGGCAGTTCGTCTAACAGTTCCGGGGACCCCGGCCGCGAGCGGTGGGAGCGGCTGGGGTTTCACGCCGCCCCCTCCTGTTGACGGTGAGGGCGTGGCCAACAGTTTCGGGGCCCCGGAATTTTATGGGGCCCTAACTGTTTTGCACACCCCCAGAGAAAGGGGGGGGGCCGTCGTCGACTTGCAGGGGAGTAGTTATCCACAACCGGGCCGTACCCCCGTTGAAATGGCTTCCCTGCAGGACGATGCTGGATCCATGGAAATGCGCGATCTGGCCAGCAGAATCACCCGGGACTGGCCCGCCGGGAGAACCATTGCCAACACTGCCCAGCTGACAGCTGTCGGGCTTGGCCCGCAGGTTCTAAAGGCGGCAAGGGCGTGGGGGCTGCTGTTTCGGATCAGGCACGGGGTCTACCTGCAAATGGCGCACTGGCAGCAGCAGACGCCGTGGGAGCAAGACCTGCTGAGGCTTCGAGCCCATGCCCTGGCCACTCACGGAAACGCCTGCTACAGCCATCTCAGCGCTGCCCGGTTACTGGGGCTGCAGGTGTGGAATGCAGGCCGCGAGATCCACGTGAATTCACCGTCATCCCTGTCCTCCACCAGCAAGATTCGGGGCGTCACGGTGCATCGGCGCACCATGGCACCGGAACAGCTGCTCCGGATTCGGCGCCGCTACATGGGGGTGGTCTGCCTCACGTCGCTGGAGCATACCATTGTTGACTGTGCCCGGACGGTCCCCTTTGTCACAGCAGTCATCATTGGTGACAGCGGATTGCACCAGGGGGCCAAGGTTGACACAATGCTCGCGCTGTTGGACGCACTCAAAGGCCATCGCGGCGTGGCGGCGGCGCGGAAGGTCATTGCCGCTCTGGACATCGGCTCGGAGTCCGCTGGGGAAACCCGGACCAGGCTGCTGATTGCAGGAATGGACATCCCTGCCCCGGAGTATCAAGTGCGGATGCTGGTCCGGGGAAACACTTACCGGCTGGACGGTGCATGGCGGGATATCAAATTGGCCTTGGAGTTTGACGGCAAAACCAAGTACTTCGACTTCAAACCCACGGAGGAGGCCATTTATGAGGAGCGGCTGCGTGAACGCGAACTCATGGAGGAGGGATGGAGCTTCATCCGGGTGGTCTGGGAGGATCTCGCCAACCCCGAACTTCTGCGCCGGCGCATCAAGGCAGCCATGGACAATGCGAGACGGCGGATGGTTGACTAACCGTGCGCGGCCCGATGCAAAATGCGCTGACAGCCTGCCAAACAGCTCAGGGCCCATGAAATTTCATGGGCCCTGAGCTGTTTGGCAGGCTGTCAGCGCGGAAACGGTCCTTGGGCAGGCCGTCGGCGCGTGACAGTGCGGAGACTATTTCAGCAGCGACGCCGCCCGGCGTGACCCCAGCTTCACCGAGATGCGCAGCCCCACGGCCGCTGCCATGGGACCCACCTCGCGCACCTTGGCCGGCGTCATGCGGGACGTCAGCGAGGAAACGCTCAAGGCCGCCACCACGGCGTCGTCGTGGTTGAAGATCGGCGCCGCAACACAACGCACCTCGGGCTCGTTCTCCCTGTCATCAATGGAGTAGCCGCGGCGGCGCACGGCTGCGAGCTCCTGGCGCAGCGCTGCCGGGTCGGTGATGGTCTTGGCCGTGATGGGCGCCAGCGGTACGGACAAGATCGAGGACACCACCTCCTCGGAGCTGTACGCCATGATCGCCTTGCCCACAGCCGTGCAGTACGCGGGCATGGTGGCGCCCACCCGCGAGGCCATGCGCACCGTGGCCTCGTCCTCCACCTTGTCCAGGTACACCACCTCATGGCCCGAGAGGACCACCAGGTGAACCGTGTTGGCTGTCTTGCGCATCAGGGCGCGCAGCTCCGCGTTGGCGGCGCTGCGAAGATCCAGCGAATCCAGGTACGACTGCCCCAGCCGCAAGCTGCCAAAGCCCAGACGAAACTTCCCGCTTTGCCTGTCCCGCTCCAGCAGGTTTTCATCGATGAGCGGGGTGGTCAGGCGCAGCACGGTGCTCTTGTTGATGCCCGAACGCTTGGCCAACTCCAGCAGCGACATCCCCTCAGGATCGGTGGACTGCTCCGCCACAACGGACAGCAGGCTCAGCGCCTTACGCAGGGACGACGACGAGTTCCGCTTCTCGCCGCTTTCTTCCGGTTCGCTCACAGGGACTCGGCAGCCTGGGCCGCGGCCGCCTGCTCCAGCTCGTAGTCCCGCTTCCAACCTGCGACGCCGGGGCGCTGCTGCCAGGGGTGGGGGCCGTCCAGCGGCCGGAACTCCACGCCCATGGCGGAGAGCCGCTCCAGGTGGGCGGGGGAGAGCCGGGCCGCGAAGTCGGCGAAGTCACGTGTGTCCGGGTTAGACCAGAACACTTCGGCGATGGCGCTCAGGCGGGGGAACGCGGCATAGTCAATCCGCCGCGCTGAGGGGAGGTGCTCTGTCCAGATGTTGGCCTGCGCGCCCAGCAGCCGGCCCGGGAAGTCCGTGTCTCCGGCGTCGGGCATGGGGTCGAAGTTGTACACCGCCTCAAGGGTGGTGACGTAGCCCACCGGGACGGGCTCTTCATCCAGGGCCGACTGGCGGTGGTCCAAATACAGTTTGTGTTCGGGGCACATAACCACATCGTAACCCTTGGCCAGCGCATCCAAACCGCCCTCGTAGCCGCGCCAGGAGGCGACCAGGGCGCCGTCGGGCAGGCCCACATCGCCAATCTCATCCCACACGCCGGACTTGCGTCCGTGCTGGTGCAGGTGCTCGGCCAGCTGCCCCACAAACCAGCCGTGGAGCCCGGCCACGGAGTCGAAGCCCAAATCGGCGGCTGCCTTGCGGGCGAACGGGCTGGCATTCCATTGATCCAGCGGGACCTCGTCCCCGCCCAGGCTGATCCAGGGGGAGGGGAAGATGCCCATGACCTCATCGAGCACGTCCCGGTAGAACTGCACGGCAAAGTCGGTGGGTTCAAGGACGTTCTCGTTGATGCCCCACCGGGTCCATACCTCCAGCGGCTTGGTGGCCAGGCCCAGCTCCGGGTAGGCGGCAATGGCTGCCTGGGAGTGGCCGGGCACATCAATTTCCGGGATGACTGTGATGTTCCGGGCAGCGGCGAATGCCACAATCTCACGCAAGTCATCCTGCGTGTAGAAGCCGCCGTGCGGGGTGGCGTCAAAGATGCCGGCCCGCCAGGCGCCCAGATTGGATTCCTTGCGCCAGGCACCAACTTCGGTCAAGCGCGGGTACTTGTTGATTTCCACCCGCCAGCCTTGGTCATCCGTGAGGTGCAGGTGCAGCACGTTGAGCTTGTGGGCGGCGATGACATCGATGAAGCGCAGCACGTCATTTTTGGGGATGAAGTGCCGGGCCACATCCAGCATGACGCCGCGGTAGCTGAAGCGGGGCTTGTCGGTGATGACGGCGGTGGCCAGCTCCCAAACGGGCGCCGAAGACGCGGCGGACACCGTCGGCGCCTGGCGCAGTGCCGCCGGGCCTAGGAGCTGGCGCAGCGTCTGGGCGCCGTACATGGCGCCAGCGTTGTCTGACGCCGTGATCCGCACAGCCGTGTCGATGGTCAGTGTGTAGCCCTCGGGTTCCACCGAGGTGTCCAGGGCGAACGCGATGGTCGCGGCCGGCGTACCGGCGGCCGGCGTACCGGCGGCCGGTGCGTCGGTGGCCGGTGTACCGGCCAGGTCCCACCCGGTCGCGGCACCGAGCGCGCCCACAAACCAGCGCCGTGCGGCGGCAAGTTCGGGATCAGCCGTGACAGTGGTGGCCGCGTCCAGGCGCAGGGTGGAACCCGTTGCGGTGAACGAGCCGGGGGCGGGGATCAAGGAATGCATGGAAGGCCTTTCTTAGCCCTTGACGGCGCCGGCCAGTCCGGAGACGAGCTTGCGCTGGACAGCGATGAAGAAGATGAGCACCGGGATGGTCATGATGACCGAGCCGGCCATGATGGCACCCCAGTCGTTCTGATCCGGCTTGAAGAAGGTCAGCAACGCCATGGGCAGGGTGGAGTTTTCCTGGGCAGAGATGATGAACGTCTTGGCGAACAGGAAGTCGTTCCATGTGGAGATGAAAGCAAAGACCGAACATGCCACAACACCCGGAGCCACCAGCGGGAACAAGACTGAGCGGACAAAGCGGAAGCTGCTGGCGCCGTCGAGCTTGGCGGCCTCCTCCAGCTCGATCGGCACGGCGGCAACAAATCCGCGCAGCATCCAGATGGCAAAGGGAATGCTGAAGCCCACGTGCACCAGGATCAGTGAGCCCAAGTGGTTCAGGCCAATCGCCGGAATGCTCTCGCCAAAGTTGCGGAACAAGAAGAACAACGGAATGGTCAGCGCTTCCACGGGCACCATCTGGGCCACGAGGATGATGATGAGCAATTTGGTGCGCATTTTGAAGTTGTAGCGGGTCAAGGCCACGGCGGCCAGGAACGCGAAGAGGGTGGAGAGGACCACGACGCTCAGCGCCACAATGACCGAATTCATGAAGTACTGGCCAAAGTTGTTCACGCTCAGCACCCGCGCGAACGAGTCAAAAGACGGGGTGAGGGTCCACGGGGTGGAGTCACCGGCGTCGAGCGCTGTGGCCGGCTTCAGGGCCGACAGCACCATCCAGTACAGCGGGAACGCAACCGCAACGGCTATCAGCAGGCCGATGATGTTCACGGCCCAGCCCCTGCGGGCAGGGAATAAGCGGGCAGGGAATAAGCGGGCAGGGAATATACGACGGCGGGAGGTCGCCTTGGCGGGCCCGTCCAGTTTGAGTGTTGTCACAAGACTTCACCACTCCTTTTGAGTAGTCGCAGGTAAACAAGGGTGATGACCAGCAGCAGGACTGTCATGATGACGCCCAGGGCGGAGCCGAGGCCGTACAGGCTGGCCGCGAAGGCTTGCTGGTATCCGTACACGTTCAGGACCATGTTTTGGCCGGCTATGCCGCCGCCGCTGGTCATGATGTAGATCTGGGAGAAAATTTTGAAGTTCCAGATGATGGACTGGATGGTCACGATAATGACGATGGGGCGCAGCATGGGCAGCATGATGTTGGAGAAGATGCGCGGCATGGAGGCGCCGTCAAGACGGGCTGCTTCAAGGACTTCGGTGGGGATGGCCTGGATGCCGGCGTAGACGGTGACCATGACGAACGGGAACGAGCACCAGACAACTTCGCTGGCGACGAGACCGAACGCCGACCACTTCTCGTACGTCCAGGAATGGTCAACGAACTGGCTCAGCCCAACGCCGGCCAGCATCTTGTTGATCAGGCCCTGGGTGGGGTCAAACAGGAACAGCCACACGGCACTGCCTGTCACGGCGGGGGTGGCCCACGCACCGAGCGAGACGGCAAAGAGCGTGTTGCGGACCCAGGGGCGCAGGCGGGTGGCCAGGACGGCCAGTGCGGAGCCCGTCACCAGGGTGAGAACCACGCAGGCCGAGGCGAAGATGACCGTATTGGCCAGCACCTGCCAGAATTCGGGATCCGCCATGAGGGTCTGGTAGTTGCCCAGCCCAATGAAGTCCAGGGGTGCGTTGCCGCTGACCTGGTCCTGGCGGTAGTCGTACAGGGAGACATTGACGAGCTGGAAGAGCGGGTAGCCCATGAGGGCAATCAGCACAATCAGGGCGGGGGCCAGGTACAGCCAGTGCTCAAACCGGCTCACCCCGCCGCGGCGCTTGGTGCGGCGCGGCGACGGGGTGGCCAGCTTCGGCTCCTGCAGGGAAGGCTTTGCGGGAAGTTGAAGGGTCATTTCGGAACTACTTTGCTTCGAAGATCTTGTTCATGGCTGCTGTGGTGTCCTTGGCTGCCGTGGGTACGTCAGCCTTGCCGGTGACGACCTGCTGGTACATGTTGGTGAACAGGCCCTTGGCGTCAACGGTTGACCAGGTGGAGGTGATCGGCACAAAGTTGGTGCCGGCGGCGATGGTGTCGATGAACGGAGCCACGTACGGGTTTTTCTCGGCAACGCTCTTTTGTACATCTGTGAAGGTGGGCAGGTTGCCCATGGCATCGAACATGGCCAGCTGGGACTTCTTGCTGGCCAGGGCCTGGACGAATTCGTTGGACAGGGTGCTCTTCTTGGAGCTGTTGAAGACGCCCAAGTTGTTGCCGCCGGCAAAGGCGGGGGCGATGGAGCCGGCCGTGACGCCGGGGACCGGGACCACGCCGAACTTGTCCTTGAACTCGCTGGCGGCAATGGCCTTGTAGTTAAAGTCGCCGCCAATGGTCATGCCGGCCTTGCCCGCAATGAACTGTTGCACGCTGGCGTTGCCGCCAAACTCGGCACAGGTTTGTGCCGGGCAGATGTCGTCCTTCATCAGGTTGGTGTAGGCGGTGATGCCTGCCTGGGACTCGGGTGTGTCCAGCTTCGAGGAGAAGGTGCCGTTGTTATCGGCGGCGATGGCGCCGCCGTGGGCCCACAGGTACGGCATGGCGGAGAACTGAGCCTTGCCGCCCACGGAGATGCCCAGCATGCCGGGGTTCTTGGCGCGGACTGCACGGGCGGCTGTTTCAATTTCGGCTAGGGTCTTGGGAATCTCGACGCCGGCAGCCTTGAGGATGTCGGTGCGGTAGTACAGGGCGCGGACGCCCACAAACCACGGCACGCCGTAGTTCTTGCCGTCCAAGGCGGTGGTGGCCAGGACCTTCGGGTCCAGGTCCTTGCCTTCATCCCAGGACTTGATGCTGGAGGTGATGTCGGCGAGTCCGCCGGCAGCGACGTAGCTGGCCAGATCGGTGTTGCCGAACTCGGCAACGTCCGGGGCGCTGGAGGGGTCGTTGAAGGCGGCCTTGAACTTCTCGGCGCGTGTGTCAACGGGGATGTACTGGACGTCGACCTTGACGCCCTGGTGCGACGTTTCGAAGTCCTTGATCGTTGCGTTGACCACTGCCGACTTGGGGTCCTGGTTGACCTCTGAGAAGAGCCAGACACGCAAGGTGCCTGTCTTCTCGTCCTGCGTCGAGGCAGCGTTGTTGGATGTTGGGGGTGCGCAGCTGGTTAGGGCCAGGGCAGCCAGTGTAGCTACGGCGAGCATGCGTGAGAACTTCACGGTTCCTCCAGGGGGTTGGTCAGGTGCGGGCGCTGGCAGAAATCGCAGCGGGCATGAATTGACAGTAGGAGGGCGTGTTATGTGGGGCGAAGCACATTTGCTAAAAGTTTCGCTATGCAAAATCTATATTTGTTATTTGACACACATCACACGGTTGTGATGTGGGACATCTAGCTGAAAATGTGTCAAAATCCTTACCGGCAAGCGGCTGGCTGGCGGAGTCCAGGATGCCCGCGCCCGTGCCCATTTCTGTCGCCGCGCCTGCCCCGGGGCAGGAAAGCGAGGGTGCACGGGCAGGAAAAACCGTTGGCCGGGAGACTGCCTATCCCGTGGACTGTTCCCAGCGCATGGTCAGGTCCGCGACCACGGAGATGGCTATGCTGACGGGGTCCTTGCCGGTGATGGTTGGCAGGCCAATGGGGCAGGTGATACGGCTGATCGCAGCGGCGTCGTGGCCTTCCTCGCGCAGCCTCTTGCGGAATCGCTGCCATTTGCCGGTGGAGCCGATCAACCCGATGTAGGACGGCGTGGACCTCAGGGCGGCCTCGCAAAGAATGAGATCCTCGGCGTGGTCGTGAGTGAGCACCAGAATGGTTGCCCCCGGCGGCAGCCCGGCCAGCACCACTTCGGGGGCCGGGGCGTGGTGGATGCCCACGGCAGCCGGACCCTGCGTCAACGCCGCCATCCGGTCCTGCGCGAGAGCCTCCTGCCGGGAGTCAGCCAGCACCAGGTTCACCGGCAGCCTGGACAGCATGTGCGCAATTTCGTAGCCAACATGGCCCATGCCAAAAATCGCCACCGTCCGCCGGGCGGCGAGGACTTCCAGCACAACTTCCACCTCGCCTCCGCAACACTGCACGCCGTGCCGGGTGGCCACCTTGTCGTTGAGCGTAAACGTCACCTGTTCCGTGGCCGCATGCCCGAATGCGATGAGCTCCCGTGCCCGGTCGATGATGCAGGCCTCGAAATTTCCGCCGCCCACACTTCCCCAGGAATTTCGGGCCGAAACCACCATTTTGGCCCCCGGTTCGCGGGGTGCATGGCCACGCACCTGCACCAGCGTGGCAATCACAGCCGTTTCGTTGAGCCCGCGCAGGCGCAGCACCGCCTCCAGCCAGTCCACGGCTGCGCCTACCGTGCCACGTCGGCTGGCCTGGCCGGATCTGGGCGCGGGTCCACGGCGTGGGCCGAAACTGCCGCCGCTTCTTGGGACTCCCGGACGGCCCAGTACACTGCCTCCGGTGTTGCCGGGGCGGGCAGGGTGACGCTGCGCCC
Organism: Arthrobacter sp. HLT1-20; assembly: GCF_054510895.1. NCBI lineage: Bacteria > Bacillati > Actinomycetota > Actinomycetes > Micrococcales > Micrococcaceae > Arthrobacter > Arthrobacter sp. HLT1-20. The sequence goes on from NZ_JBTNDR010000040.1 coordinate 29,484, forward strand.
CGCCGGGCCGAACGCCGAGACCGCGTCACGGAGGGCCTCCCGGGCACTGAACGCGAGCATGAGCGGGGGTTCGCCCACGGCCTTGGAACCGTACACGGCGCCCTCTTCGCCAGCATGCTCCAACAGGTGGACGTTGAACACGTCCGGCATTTCGGAGAAGCTGGGCAACTTGTAGGTGCTGGCCGATTGTGTCAGCAGCCGGCCGCGGTCCGGACCCGTACCTTCATCCCAGCGTAGGTCCTCCAGGGTCAACCAGCCCACTCCTTGGACGTAGCCGCCCTCAATCTGGCCCAGGTCGATCATGGGGGAGAGCGGGTCCCCGGCGTCGTGGACAATGTCCACCCGGCGCTGGGTGTAGGCGCCCGTGAACCCGTCCACCTCCACCTCGGCCACGGCGGCCCCGCAGGCAAAGTATTTGAAGGGTGAACCCTGCATGGTCTCCGGATTCCAGTGCAGGCCCTCGGTGCGGTAGTGCCCGGCCGCCCACAACTGGACGCGCTGCAGGTAGGCGTTCATGACCACCTCCCCAAAGGTAAAACTCTTGTCCGGGACCCCCAAACCCGTCACCTGGCCCTCGGCGAAGCGGACGTCGTGGGCGGAGACCCCCAGCAGGCCGCCAGCCACCACGGAGATTCGCGCCAGGATTTGTTCGCAGGCATTCTTGACAGCCCCGCCGTTGAGATCTGAGCCTGAGCTGGCCGCTGTGGCCGAGGTGTTGGGCACCTTGTCCGTGCGGGTGGGGGCTAAGCGGATGGCGGAGAGCGGGAGTCCCAGTGCGGTTGCCGCCACCTGCAGCATCTTGGTGTGCAGGCCCTGGCCCATCTCCGTGCCGCCGTGACTGATCAGCACGGAGCCGTCCTTGTAGACGTGTACCAGCGCACCGGCCTGATTCAACGCCACCAGGTTGAAGGAGATGCCAAACTTGACCGGCGTGATGGCCAGCCCGCGCTTGGTGTCGGGGTGTGCGGCGTTGAAGGCATCAACCTCCGTGCGGCGCTCCGCGAAGCCACTGCGGTCCAGGGCCTGTGCCCAAATGCTGGTGATCCGTTCCGCATGGCGGACCTCCATGCCGTAGGGGGTGCTTTGGCCCTGCTGGTAGAAGTTCTTCCGGCGCAGTTCTTCCGGTGCCAGCCCCAGTAACGGTGCGCTGCGGCCCAGAATGTCCTCGATCAGCAGCATGCCCTGTGGGCCGCCAAAGCCTCGGAACGCGGTTTGGGAGGTCTTGTTGGATTGCGCTACCCGGCCCGTGGCCTCCACATGGGGGATGAAATAGGCGTTGTCCACATGGCAGAGGGCCCGCCCCATCACCGCCTCGGACAAGTCAAGGCACCAGCCGCCGTCGGAGGTGAGCTGGGCCTTGAGCGCCAGCAGGGTGCCGTCCGGTGCGAAGCCCGCCTCCCATGAGGTGTGGAATCCGTGGCGCTTGCCGGTCATGGTCATGTCAAGGGTCCGGGTCAGGCGGACGCGGACCGGGCGCCCGGTCAGCAAAGTGCCCAATGCGGCAATGGCGGCGAAGCCATGGGACTGCATTTCCTTGCCGCCGAAGGCGCCGCCCATGCGCAGGCTTTGGACTGTGATCCCGTGGTCTGCACGGCCCAGCACGTGGGCAAGGATTGCCTGCGTCTCCGAGGGGTGCTGGGTGCTGCTTTGGACGAAGATTTGCCCGCCCTCGTCCACAGTGGCCAACGCAGCCTGGGTTTCCAAATAGAAGTGTTCCTGTCCGGCACATTCGGTGACGCCGGAAACCACCAGGTGGGCTGCTGCAAGTGCCGTATCAGCATCGCCGCGGCGGACGGTTCTGGGCACGCCCTGATAGGAGTCGGCGGCGATGGCCTCGGCCAGCGAAACCAGTGACGGCAACACGTCGTAGTCAACAGCCACGGCGGCTGCGCCGGCGCGGGCGGCGTCCTGATCTTCTGCCAGCACCCAGGCCACGGCGTGGCCGTGGAACATGGCCTCGGAGGGGAAGAGCGGTTCATCACCCTTGATACCGCAGTCGTTGAGACCGGGCACATCCGCGGCCGTGAGCACACGGACCACGCCCGGGACCGAGAGTGCTGCGGAGGTGTCGATGGTTCTTATCCGCGCGTGGGCGTGCCGGGACTGCACGGGCCAGGCAGTGAGGGTGTTGGCTGTGCGTTGGGACAGGTCGTCCGTGTAGAGGGCATGGCCGGTGACATGCAGCCTGGCGCTCTCATGGGGCGCGGGCTTGCCGACGGCCGGTGCGCTGGGGCGCTGTGATAGATGGCTCATGGGGTGTCCTTTGGGCTAGGGCTGTTGTGCGCGTACAGCCTGAGCAGGGCGCTTGACAGCATGGCCGAGCGGTACCGTGCGCTGGCCCGGTGGTCGTCCAGGGGTGTTCCCTCCGCCCCAAGCACGGCCGCGGCATGCCTGATCGTCTCCCCGTTCCACGGCTGGCCGGTGAGGGCCTCTTCGGTGGCCAAGGCCCGCAACGGGGTGGCCGCAACACCGCCCAGTCCGATCCTGGCCTTCGTGATCACACCGTTCTCGAGCTGCAGGCTGAACGCGGCCGCAACACTGGAAATGTCGTCAAAGCGTCGTTTGGCGATCTTGTGGAAGGCAGTCAGCGTGGACAGCGGCAACGGGATGCGGATGGCGGTGATGAGTTCGGCCGGTTCCCTGAGCGTGGTGCGGTAGCCGGTGAAATACTCCGCCAGGGGAACCGTGCGCCCACCCGTGGCGGAGACAAGGACAACTTCTGCGTCCAGGGCGAGAAGGGCTGGCGGGCTGTCGCCAATGGGGGATCCCGTGCCAAGATTGCCGCCCAGGGTGGCCCGGTTGCGGATGATCCGTGAGGCGAACTGGGGGATGAGCTGCCCCAGTAGCGGGACCCGGCCGCCCAGTCGCCGTTCTATCTCCGACAACGACGCCGCGGCACCAATGACAATCTCCCGATCCCCCAGCTGGATTGCAGCAAGTTCGGGGATGCTGTCGATCGCTAGGACCAACTGCGCGCGGCGTGCCCGGATGTTGACCTCCACACCCCAGTCGGTGCTGCCAGCAACTAGGACGGCACCGGGATTGGCAGCTAGCAGTGTGGTGGCCTGCTCCAATGTTGTGGCCCGCACAAACACGCCGTCCGTGCGCTCCAGCAAGGTGGTGCGGAACTCCGGGGCAGCCGCATCCCGGCGGCTGGACCATACGTCGTCGCCGGCTTGTCCCAGCGAATAGGCCGCGTCACGGATGGGCCGGTATCCGGTGCACCGGCACAAATTACCGCTCAGGGCCTGCAGGGCAAAGCCGTTGGCGCCCGTCTCCGCGTGGGTGCCCGCTTCCCTGGTGGCGCCCGTCTCCGCGGCGGACACTTGCGGCCCTCCAACCGTCCGGTCCCTGCGGTAAAACTCCGCCGCCATGCTGCAGACAAATCCCGGTGTGCAGTAGCCGCATTGCGAACCACCGGCCCGGGCCATCGCCTCTTGGACGGGGTGCAGGTTTTCGGCAGTGCCCAGTCCTTCGGCAGTAACCAACTCCTGCCCGTCCAGGGAGGCCATGGGCACCAGGCATGAGTTGACGGCTGTCCAGCTTGCTCCAGTGCCGCCGTCGGCCTGGGCTACGAGAATGGCGCAGGCCCCACATTCCCCTTCCGCGCACCCCTCCTTGGCTCCCGTGAGGCCGTTGTTGCGCAACCAGTCAAGCGCAGTGGTGTGCGCCGGTGCGGGGCCGAAGGGCCGCTGGGCGCCGTTGACTGTGACAACGGGCTCCGCGCCCGCAAGGAGTTCGCGGTTGTTCATGGTGGTGCTCCAACTTCATTGTCGTAGCAGACGGGTTCTCGCTTCAAGCAGTTCACCTACCACAGAGCGTACATGCAGGGCTGCTGAGGCACCGCCGAACCCGTGCATCATTGTCAGCGTGGGGCAGGGTTGCTAGTCTCAAGGTCACGCGGCCGCCGGGTCCGCCGGCCGGGTCCCGGCCCCACGCTCCACATCTTGCAAGGAACAGTTCCATGGATGCTACGCAGCGGGCAGGGCACTATCTGGCACAGGCCGTTGAACTGGCCGTGGCGAACGTGCGTAATAGCGGAGGTCCGTTCGGGGCGATTGTGGTCACAGCCGATGGCCGCCAATTTACGGGCGTGAATAGGGTGACGGCCAATCTGGACCCCACAGCCCATGCGGAGGTGACGGCCATTCGGAACGCCTGTCAGGGCATTGGCAGCTTTGACCTGACCGGGGCCACCCTCTTCTCCAGCTGCGAACCCTGCCCCATGTGTTTGGCGTCGTCCCTGTGGGCCCGGATCGGGCGGGTGTACTTTGCTGCGGACCGGCATGATGCGGCGGCGGCAGGCTTCGACGATGCTGTCTTCTACGGGTACTTTGATTCCGGGAATGACAGGGCCCTGATGCCTGTGGCGCAGGCGGCGCCGGCAACGGGGACGGCCGTGGATCCGTTTGATCAGTGGCGGAGCAACACGAGCCGGACGGCCTACTAGCGCCCGCCCCGGTTGCACGGGCGGCCTGCGCCAGGCTTTAGGCTGGATTCATGACTGCCGCCCCTGTAACACTGTGTTTCCTGCTCCGCACCCACGCCGGGCAGCAGCAGGTGCTGCTGGGCCTGAAAAAGACGGGCTTCGGCAAGGGAAAAATTGTTGGCATTGGCGGCCATGTGGAGCCTGGGGAAAGTGTTGTTGCGGCGATTTGCCGTGAGGTGGAGGAGGAAACAGGCATCGTCCTAGCGGCGATGGAACTGATTCCCGCGGGCACTGTCGAATTCGTGTTCCCAGCCAGGGGGGACTGGGACATGTTCACCACAGTGTTCCTGTGCCGGAGGTTCCTTGGCGATCCCGTGGAGAGCCCCGAAATTGCGCCGCGGTGGTATCCCGTGGACGCATTGCCCCATGCGCACATGTGGGCCGACGCCAGCCATTGGCTCCCGGCATTCCTGTCGGGGGAGCGCGGTCATTGGCGCGTGGTCCTCAATGGTGACAATGAAACCGTTGCCTCCAGCACCCACACGCCGCCCGCGGGAACCGATGGGGCGCAGCGCCGGGGAAGTTAGAGTCGGTGCCGTGTGGCATGAATGCGCCTTGGGGGGGGGGGGGGGGGGGGGGGGGGGGGGGGGGGGGGGGGGGGGGGGGGGGGGGAGAGAGGGGGGGGAGGGGGGGGGGAGATGAGAGACGTGGCGAAAAGGAT
>NZ_JBTNDR010000041.1:0-34004 GCF_054510895.1 Arthrobacter sp. HLT1-20
GGACCAACCCACGAATCTCGTCCCTTGTATAACCTTGCGTAATTGATGACATGGTTGGCTCCTTCAATCAAAAGAAATGAATGACTCACAACCAGCCTGACGTAGAGGGCCGCACCACAGATACGCGTGGCCGCGAGGTTTTGCCTAGCGGAGGTTGCGCTCTCCGCCCTCCACCGGGACTGGCAAGGCATTGCCCGCTGAGGGCGCCGGGCAGGTGCCGAAGTCGGTGAAGGCGCTGGGGTAGTTGATGGTGCGGTTGAAATCCACCACCAGTGAATTGTCCGGACGTGGTTTGGTCAGCTCCAGCTTGCGCCAATGCGAGCCCGTGGCATCCGTGGCGTCGGCAAAGGTGACTATGAGCGAGCCCAGGGCGCCCTGTTCAGCGGCCAGCCGGTAGCTGGTGTCGGCAAGGTCAAAAACAACGTCGCCCACCAAGTCAACCGCCCCGGAAACCTCCGGATGCGCCGTCTTGATGGCCGCGGTGCGCGGTTCACTGTACGGTTCAAACGTTCCGGTGACCACCAAGGCAGGATCGTAGCCATAGACTGGCACAGCCGTGAAGTCCGTCAGGGTGGGGGACTGCGAATCGCGGGTGCGGATCATGTAGCGGTTGGCCCGCATGCCCAGCTCCACAACAACGGATCCGGTTTTCACCCACATGATGGATGCCTCATCGGCCAGCTGCGCGGAAATGGTGCCCACCACGGGCTCGCCGCTTTCCACCAGCGTGAGGTGGTCCTCGGCGCGGGCCGTGAGGAACGCCGTCGTGCCATCAAAACTCCACAGCCCGGGAACGCCAGCCAGGGGAGACGGGACGGGCGCCAACCACTGGAAGGAGGTGAGCGTGAGCCAGCCGTGAGGTGCCGCGAGTGCCGAGTTGCGGCCCTGGCGGAAGCGTTCCCAACGCTGGGTGAGGCGGTCGAGTTCGGTGTTGTTCGTGCTCATGGGGCTCCTTGCAAACTGTGGCGTTGCTCTACTGTAGGCACAACCCGCCGGGCCAGCTTGCTATTCCGGGGTGAAAGAATGGTGCCATGGTTACAAACTCACCCAACACAGCGCTGAACAAGGACATGACCCGATTTGAGCTGGGTACCGCCGCCCCGTTGGATGCCGAGCGCACCCAACTGACACTGACCCGGCACTACCCCGTGACGCCGGACGTTCTGTGGTCCATGCTGACCGATCCGGAAAAGACCCCTCTGTGGTGGGCGAAGGTGCGCGGCAAGGCCAAGACGGGGTCCTCCTTTGACCTGAAGTGGCTCAACGTCAAGGATGAGGGGCACGGGATCGAGACCGACTGGTGGAACGGGCGCGTCATCAACGCTGCGGAGCCGCACGTTCTGGAACTCTCCAACGCCATGCACGGGACCATTCGCGTGGAGCTCACCCCTTCCGAGACGGGCACCCGGATGGTATTCAGCAACATCATTGCGGTTCCGGATGAGGTAGTGCTGATGTCGCTGGCCGGCTGGCACGTCCATCTGGATCATTTGCAGGAAGCGTTGGACGGCAAAAGCGTTGACTGGCAGCACTGGTGGGACGACTTTTTCCCGTGCTGGGAGCAGATCCACGCCCTCTACTCGGCCGCACAAAAATGACACTATTTGAGACGGATTAGCTCGGGCGTGCCATCCCCAAGTAGGATCCAAACGGCCCTGTCTTGGGCCCTACCGTATCCAACGCCGCATACGAGCACCCCAGATTCACAGACCGTAAGGACGCTGACTCATGAGCTCAGACTTGCAAGCAAACCTGCCGGGCACCGCACAGGAGCCGGAGCAGGACACCGATCTACGCCGCGACGTGCGCCGCGTCAGCACCTTGCTGGGCGAATCGCTGGTCCGCCAGCACGGCCCCGAGCTGCTGGCCATGGTGGAGCAGGTCCGTCTGCTGACCAAGGAATCCAAGGAAGCTGCCCGCGGCGAAAGCGGCACGGGCCCCTGGAGTGCCAACGACGTCGCCGTGCAGGTCCGCGAAGTCCTCGCCTCCCTGCCGCTTGAGCAGGCAACAGACCTGGTCCGCGCCTTTGCGTTCTACTTCCACCTGGCCAACGCCGCCGAGCAGGTGCACCGCGTACGCAGCCTGCGCAGCCGCGCAGACAAGGACGGCTGGCTGGCCAAGGCCGTCACCGAGATCGCCGACAAAGCCGGCAAGGACGCGCTGCAGAAGGTTGTCAACGAGCTGGACGTGCGCCCCATCTTCACGGCCCACCCCACCGAAGCGTCCCGGCGCTCGGTGCTGGATAAGATCCGCAAGCTCTCCGACATCTTGTCCACACCTTCCGATGAAGGCAGCAGCACCCGTGCCCGCCAGGACCGGAAACTGGCCGAGATCATCGACCAGATGTGGCAGACGGATGAACTGCGCAAGGTCCGCCCCACCCCCATGGATGAGGCCCGCAACGCCATTTACTATCTCCGCAACATCCTCACCGACGCCATGCCGGAGGTCCTGACGGAACTCAGCGACCTGCTCGGTGAGCACGGTGTTTCATTGCCGGCCGACGCCGCCCCGCTGCGTTTCGGCTCCTGGATTGGTGGCGACCGCGACGGCAACCCCAACGTCACCCCCGAGGTGACACGCGACGTGCTGATCCTGCAGAACCAGAACGCCGTGAAGATTTCCTTGGTGCTCATCGACGAGCTCCTCAGCGTCCTCTCCAACTCCAGTGCCCTGTGTGGTGCTGATGTGGAGCTGACCGAGTCCATCGCCGCCGACCTGGCGAACCTGCCCCACATTGATCCCCGCGTCCTTGAGCTCAACGCCGATGAGCCGTACCGCCTCAAGCTCACCTGCATCAAGGCCAAGCTGATCAACACGCAAAAACGCGTGGCCAATGACACCTACCATGAGGTGGGTCGCGACTACAGCGAGACCGCCGAGCTCATCGCCGATCTGGAGCTGCTGGAAGTTTCCCTGCGCAACAATTCCGCAGCGTTGGTGGCCGACGGCGCCCTCGCCTCGGTCCGCCGGGCCATCTCCTCCTTTGGCCTGCACCTTGCCACCTTGGATATTCGTGAGCACGCCGACTACCACCACGAGGCCGTGGGCCAGCTCATGGACCGAGTTGGCGAGCTGGGCATGCCGTACGCCGAGTTGGACCGGGCCGGTCGCCTGGCCGTGTTGAGCACAGAACTGGCCAGCCACCGCCCGCTGTCCGGCCACCCCATCAAGCTGGACGGCATTGCCGACGGCACCTACGATGTCTTCCGTGTGGTCCGCCGCGCCCTGCGCACCTACGGCCCGGACGTCATCGAAACCTACATCATCTCCATGACCCGCGGCGCCGACGACGTCCTCGCCGCTGCCGTCCTGGGCCGCGAGGCTGGTCTTGTGCAGCTCACGGGCGAGAACCGCTACGCCAAGATCGGCTTTGCCCCGCTGCTGGAAACAGTTGACGAGCTCCGCGCGTCGGCCGAAATTGTTGACCAGCTGCTCTCCGACCCGTCGTACCGTGAGCTGGTTCGCCTCCGCGGAGACGTGCAGGAAATCATGCTCGGCTACTCGGACTCCAACAAGGAATCCGGCGTCATGACCAGCCAGTGGGAAATCCACAAGACACAGCGCAAGCTGCGTGACGTTGCCGTCAAGCACGGCGTGAACGTGCGCATGTTCCACGGCCGCGGCGGCTCGGTTGGCCGTGGTGGCGGACCCACCTACGACGCCATCCTGGCCCAGCCAAACGGCGTGCTTGAAGGCGCCATTAAGTTCACCGAGCAGGGCGAGGTCATCTCCGACAAGTACTCCCTGCCCGAACTGGCCCGTGAAAACCTTGAGCTCTCGCTCGCTGCCGTCATGCAGGGATCGGCCCTGCACCAGGCGCCGCGCCACTCGGACGACGACCTGAGCCGCTTCGGTGAGATCATGGAAGTTGTCTCCGACGCAGCCTTTGGCACGTACCGGACCCTCATTGACCATGAGGACCTGCCCGCCTACTTCCTGGCATCCACCCCGGTGGAGCAGCTGGGCTCGCTGAACATTGGCTCACGTCCGTCCAAACGCCCGGACTCGGGCTCCGGTCTGGGTGGCCTGCGCGCCATCCCGTGGGTGTTCGGCTGGACCCAGTCACGCCAGATCGTGCCGGGCTGGTTCGGTGTTGGCTCCGGCCTGAAGGCCGCCCGCGAGGCTGGCCGTGGTGCCGAGCTGAAGGAAATGCTGGCGCACTGGCACTTCTTCTCCTCCACCATCTCCAACGTGGAAATGACCCTGGCCAAGACGGACATGGACATTGCCGCTCATTACGTGGCAACGCTGGTTCCGGCCGAGCTGCACCACCTCTTCGCGGCCATCCGCGCGGAGTACGATCTCACGGTGGCAGAAGTTCAGCTGCTGACGGGTGAGGGCGAATTGTTGGACAACCAGCCGCTGCTCAAGCGTTCACTGAACGTTCGCGACCAGTACCTGGACCCCATTTCCTATCTGCAGGTGGAATTGTTGCGCCGCGTCCGTGAAGCCGACATCACCAAGGCCGAGGTGGATGAACGCCTGCAACGGGCCATGCTGATCACCATCAACGGCGTGGCCGCCGGCCTGCGCAACACCGGCTAAGCACCAGCGCGAGAAAATGCCGCAGTTCCCGCATAATGCCGCCGCTATAGAGGTGGCATTATGCGGGAACTGCGGCATTTTTGCGTGGTGCCCCATTCCCCTAGGCTGGAACCATGCCTTCCTTCCGTGCCACCATCCAAATCACCGGCCTGCGCCCCGGCCACGCCCCTGAAGAGGTCATGGACATGGCCGTCGCCGCCGTTGCGGCCGCCCATGTTGTGGAGGCCAACCAGCTGGACATTGTGGCCGGCATCCCGCGAATCACGGTTCGTTTCATGGTGGAGGCCAGCGAGTACGACGCCGAGAACCAGTTTGCGCGCAACGCTGCGGTTTCCATGGCGCACGGGATCAACACTGTGGCCACCACGGGTGCGCTGCGCACCGCCCGCCGCTCCGCCGGGAAATGGCTTCCCGTCTAGTTCAATCCAACTGGCCCGCAGAAAACGCCGAAAATCACGGTAAAACCGTGTATTTTCGGCGTTTTCTGCGGGCCAGTTGGTGGGTGGCGTTGCCGCGGCACTACAGCAAGGATACGAGGTCACCCCACCCACGCTGCCCAACTCACCCCCTTTGCGTATCAGTTGTCAGTGTGACCCGGATCACGTGAGATTCACCGTGACGATTCCTTCACTCGGTACGCCTTATCTATGTAGGCGCCACCAGGCACCGAGTGTGAAGCAATCCAACACGAAGAATTTCGGGAGTGATTATTTTGACTATTCAGCCTCAGCCCAAGAACAACGCTGCAGCAAACAACGCCGCAAAGCAGAGCGGTGCCAGCCGCGGCACCACCACGGTGGCCGACGGCGTAGTCGCCAAGGTCGCTGGCATTGCCGCCCAGGACATCCCGGGAGTGTTTGCCCTGGGTGGCGGAGCGGCCCGTGCGATGGGATCGCTCCGGGAGGCCGTGGGCCAGAAGGACCTCACCCAGGGCGTCAGCGTTGAAGTGGGCCAGACGCAGGTGGCAGTGGATGTCACCATCGTTGTGGAGTACCCGCACCCGCTGCAAAAGGTTGCCGATGCTGTCCGCGACGCCATCTACTCGGCCGTCGAGGACGTTGTGGGTATGGAAGTCACCGAGGTGAACGTGTCCATTATCGACATCCACATCCCCTCCGACGAAGCCGATGAGAAGCCTGCCCAGATCAAGCGGACCGATCACGACGAGCAGCCGGAACAGCGCGAATCCCGCGTCTCATGACCCCCACCCAGACGGGCACGGCCGTAGCCGCGGTGCTGGCCATCAGCGCACTGGCGTTTGGTTTCTGGGCCATGCTTCTCGTGGCGATTTTCATGGCCATCGGGGCGGCCGTTGGCGGCGCAATGGCCGGGCGGTCCTTGGGACGCACAGTGGATCTGCGCGGCGTTGTTGACGCCCTTCGCGGGAAGCGCACCTCCTCATGAGCGCCGGCACGCTGGCCTCCGATCGCGGTGCAAGTCAGCAGATCCGCCCCACCACGCGTGCCGGGTACACCACCATTTCAGCAGGAACCATGGCGCAACTGGTCACAGCTGTTGCCGCGGAGGCCTGCAACGTCCCCCTCAAGGATGTCCTGGCCAGCCTGCACGACGATCAGGGACAACTCAGCGTCCAGCTCGCGGTGCCGTTGGCCCTATGGGGCCCCGCCCGCGAGGGGTCTCTGCCGAGGAACGCTGCCGGGGATCAGGGGAGGAACGACGGCGGCACCATCTTTGAGCGTGCGGCCGCGGCCAGGGCGCTGGTTGCCGCGCGCCTTCAAGAACTGGCCGGAACCGCTGTGCGGCGGGTGGACATCCGCTACACAGGAGTCCATGGCCAGGACCACAGAAAAGTCAGGCGAGTCCAGTGAGCAATGCACCTACAAGCAATGCATCTACAAGCAATGCACCAGCAAAAATGCAGCGAGTAGTGCGCCGGCTGGGCCTGCGCGAAACCCGCTCCAGCAGGGCTGCGCTTTCGATCGTGACCGCGGTGGTGCTGTTGGCGGCGTTGGTGTGGCTGATGGTGGAGCTGGTCCTCTCGGCAACGGGAAACCCGGCTCTCTTGATGTCCCCGGCTGAGCTTGCCGGGCGCACGGCCAGCGTGGCCACTCAAACCCTTCCGGGTGCCCTTGTGGCAGCCGGTGTGGTGCTGGCGGTTCTGGGAATCGCTTTGCTGGCGGCAGCCGTGTTGCCAGGGCACAAGGCGCGGCACATCATGGGGAACCCCGTGGCAGCCGGCAACCCGCGCTCGGCCGTGGTGGTTGACAGCGACGTGGTGGCAGCGGCAGTTTCCCGGACGGCCCGCACGGTGGCCAAGATAGCGCCGGAACAAGTCACCAGCAGCGTGGGCCGCAAGCGCATCGACGTGGTGCTCCGGCCAGCGTCCGGCAGGGACGTTGACGCGGCGAGCGTCAAGGAAGCCGTGGAACGTGACGTGGCCGGCTACGGACTGCGCCGTCCGCTGGCCGTCACCGTGTCCGCCCCGCAGACCAAGGCGAAGCTGCATCAGGCGGTGGGCGCATGAACGGCACCCGCCGCGGCCTGAACCGCACGCTTTTGGCACTGCTGGGCCTGCTGCTCATGGCTGCGGCAGGCCTTGGAATATTTGCCGGTACCAGCAGGGGATTCGCCCTGTCCTGGACCGAGGCCGGCATGGACGTCTGGGCCCGCATCCAGGAACGGCTGGGTGCGGCCCGGATACCCGGAACAGACATCAGCTGGTGGACCGTGGCGGTGTTTGCGCTGCTCCTACTCGCGGCCGTGCTGCTGGTGTGCTGGATTGCCTCACAAGGCGCCGGCCGCAGCAATCAAGTGGCACAGCGGCAAAGCGCGGCAGGGGACACCATTGTGGACACTGCCGTGGTGGGCCAGGTGGTGAAGGCTGCGCTGGCTGAAAACACGCAGGTATTGTCAACATCCGTGCAGTCATGGAAAACCAAGGGTGGCACCGGAATCGGCGGCACGGGGCTCAAGCTCAGCGTCCAGGCCCGCAAGGGTGCCTCACCGGCGGAGCTGGCCTACGACGTCGAGCATCTGGTCAAGGATATTGACGCCCTGTTAGGCACCCAAATCCCGGTGCTGGTCCGCATCAAGTCCGGCACCCGCAGCAAATTTGCCCGCACCGAACGCGTGGCATAAGCACACAACCCTATGCAGCAATCACTAAGGAGTACATCATGGGACTGAACGAGAAGATCAGCAACAGCGCAGAAAAGGGACTCGGCGCGGCCAAGGAAAAGGCTGGCCAGGTGTTGGGAAACCCGGATCTGGAACAGGAGGGCCGCGTGGATCAGGCATCAGCGGAAACCAAGCAGGCCGGCGAAAAGATCAAGGATGCCGCCAGCGAGGTGGGCGGGAACATCAAGAATGCCGCCCAGAAACTCAAAGACGGTTTCAACAAGTAACTAGCTTGAACAAGCACCTAACAAAACAAGGAGAACATCATGGGTTTCTTTAGTTTCATTCTTCTGGGCCTCATTGTGGGCGTCATCGTCAAGGCCGTCATGCCGGGCAAGGTGGGCGGCGGTTGGGTCACCAGCATCATCTTGGGTGTTGTTGGCGCCATTGTGGGCGGTTTCCTGGGCACGCTCATTTTCCGCACGGATCTGGGCTCCTTCTTCGACATCCGGACGTGGCTGCTGTCCATCGGCGGCGGGCTTGTGGTTGCAGCAGGCTACGGCGCCATCAAGGGCCGCAAGTAAACACCGCGCGTGACTGGCCGGCAGGAGCTTCCGCCCTGCCGGCCAGTGCTGCGCGTAGGCTCACCGGCCTCCCGATGGGGGAAACGGTTGAGCATGGACAAAACAGGGACACCAAGAGAGGGCAAAGACCGGTGACACGATTGCACGACCCAACGGGCAAGCTCGCTGATGCCCCTGATGCTGTTCTGGCGGAGCGAGCCGGCGACGGCGATGTGGCAGCCTTTGAGGCCCTGGCCCGGCGGCACGGACCGTTGATGCGGGCCTATGCCCGGCGCCTTGCGCGGTCCTTCGACGAGGCCGACGACGTGGTGCAGGACGCGCTGATCACGGCGTGGAAGGACATTGGGGCCTTGCAGGACGGGACAGCCGTGAAGGCGTGGTTGATGCGGATCGTGGGGCGTCGGGCGGTGGATGCGGGCCGGCGTCGAAAGTCCCATGGGAACGTGGACGATCAGCCGGAGGCGGCCGACAAGGCACCCACCCCCGACCAGGCGGCCGTTGCAGGATCCGCGCGGCAGGCGTTGAGCGCTGCGCTGGCCCGGCTGCCCGAGGAACAACGACGATGTTGGGTGTTGAAGGAATTTGGCGGGCAGTCCTATGAGGAAATTGCCGAGGCGCTGGGCATCACCGCCGCCAGTGTTCGGGGCCGGTTGGCCAGGGCACGGACAACGCTCGTGAAGGAAATGGAGGAATGGCGATGAACCACACGCAAGATTGCGGCAGGCACATCGAAGACCTCAGTGATTACCTGGACACTGGCGCCTCCCCGGATGCAGAGCACATTGACCATTGCCCGCAATGCCAGGCGCGGCTGGCGGGCCTTCGCAGCCTCAACGCCGCTGCTATGGCGTTGCTGGACGACGACGTTGCCGTTGCAGCTGCCGAGGATTCCGGTTGGTTGGATGGCATCCTGGCCAACCTGCAGCTGGAGACCCGGGCTGGACGGTCAATTCCGCTGGCAGGCGGAGAGTTGGAGGACTTGAGCGAGACTGAGGGTTCGGTCATTGCCATGGTTCGGGCCGTGGGAGACTCCTTGGGCGGGGTGCTGATTGGGCGCTGCCGGCTTGAGGGCGATGTGAGCATCCCCGGAGCGCCGGTGGAAGTGAACATCAACGTCTCGGCCCGCTACGGCTATCAACTGCCGTGGTTGGCACAGGAACTGCGGGATGCCGTTTGGGCCCAATTGTTGGTGGAAACCGAGTTGAATGTTGCGGCCGTCAATGTGGCGTTCACCGACATGCGCCCGCCTCTTGCAGACGGCTTACGGGGCACCAAGACGACTGAAAGCACAGTGGAGGGAGAGCAGTGAGCCTAGAGGAAGACATCCACCAGGTGGTGCTGGGTGCGGACGGTGTGGCCACCGTGTACTCCGCCGACCCGCTGTGGCTCAATGCCGTCAAGCAATTGGGAGCGTTGTTGGGACCAAACGGGGAGCCAGCACCGGTGCCCTTTGTGGTGTGCACCGAGGAACCTCACGACGGCGCCTCCGGTGCGCAGCGGGTTGTCATGAGCGTTAAGGTGCGGATCGGCACCGACGGCACCGTGCCCGCCCCGGCCACCGCGCGTTTGGTGGCGGCACTGATCCGTTCCCACGTGGCGGAGCAGCGGCCCGAGGTGGACGTGAGGGCAGTCGTGGAGATCGCCGCGATCGGTTCCTGACCCGCCCCACACCCTCCCTCATCTCGCTCCTCGGCCAGGGAAACCTCGGGCGCGTGGGCCCGAGCAACTGGCCCGCAGAAAACGCCGAAAATCGCGTCCAAAACGCACATTTTCGGCGTTTTCTGCGGGCCAGTTGAAATTAGTTGTGGTGCGGGAAGGCTGCGAGCTCCAGCGTGGAGGAGTAGGTCACGGGTTCGCGGGTCAGCGGGTCAATGAAGGAAATGCTGTGGGCCAGCAATTGCAACGGTTTGGTGTAGTCATCCGCTGCCTTCTCATGCAGCACGGGGTAGAAGGAATCGTTCAGGATCCCGATGCCTTGGGATGCCATGTGCACGCGCAACTGGTGGGTTTTGCCCGTGTGCGGGGCCAGATCGTACAGGCCAAGGGTCTCGCCAGTGGTCTCCTCCGTGCGGGTGTCCATGAGCTCAATGCGGGTTTCGGCGTTGGGCTCGCCAGCAACTTCCTGGGCCAACAGGTACGTGCGCGACTTGATCATGCGGCTGTGCACCACCCGCGGCAGTTCAAGGTCTTCGCGCACGGGCGCAACGGCGCGGTAAGTCTTTTGGATGCGGCGCTTCTCAAACAATGTTTGGTACTTGCCGCGGGTGTCCGGGTTGGCCGAGAACAGCAGCACTCCGGCCGTCATCCTGTCCAGCCGGTGCATGGGCACAAGGTCGGGCAAATCAAGGAGCACGCGCAGCCGAACCAGCGCCGATTCCTGCACGTACATGCCCCCGGGCGTGGTGGGCAAAAAGTGGGGCTTGTCCACCGCCACAAGGTCCGCGTCTTGGTGCAGGACCGTCAGTTCCACGGGCATGCGCTCCTCCACGGGCACCTCACGGTAGTACCAAATGAACATGTGCTGGTGCAGCGGTGTTGTTGGCGTGACAATTTCGCCGTCGAGCGCCATGACTTCACCGCGCTCAAACCTGTCCACAATCCCGGCCGGGTCAACATGGCCGAACTTTTCCAGCACAAACTCCATGGCGGTTGTCCAGGGGCCCTCATCGGGGATTCGCACGCGGGTGGCATTGACGCCATTGCGCACGGGAAGGGGAGATTTCATCACCTTTCAAGGGTACCGAGCGTTCCCTGCCGGCTGGACCACCTGCCTAGTTCCCTGGCGCCTTGCCACGTCCGACGCCGGGCTGCCGGATTCACCCTGGAGACCCTCCGGCTGATGGCGCATCCATGAGAGTGTGGAGCAGGGAATGCAGCCCCGATGTTGAAGCAAAGGAAACCGGAACCGTGGCAAAAGATGTGGACAGCGCGTTGTGGGCCCTGGCGCATGCCGAGCGCGCAGCCCTCGCTGACGATTTGGCTGGACTCAGCCCGGAGCAGTGGCATCAAACCACGCTGTGCGGGCAGTGGGATGTGGAGCACGTGGTGGCGCACCTGAGCGCCGCGGCCAGTGTGGGCCAATGGCAGTGGATGCGCAGCATGCTTGGCGCACGGTTCCGGCCCGATGTCCATAACCAGCGCCGTCTAGAGGAACACCTGGGCAACACCCCGGCCGAGACTCTTGACCGGTTTCGTGCCGTCATCAACAGCACCACAGCGCCGTCGCAGGACATTCCGGCGTACCTGGGTGAGGTTGTGGTGCACGCCCAGGACATTCGCCAGCCGCTGGGGCTGACCCGCACACCGTCCATTGACGCATTGACGCCGGTTGCGGAATTCTACGCGAGCCGAAACTTCACAGTTCCCAGCCGCAGCAACGCCGCCGGACTGCAGCTGTTGGCAACCGACGGGCCCTTCGCCGCTGGTGTTGGGGCACTGGTCTCCGGGACAACCCTAGCCCTCGTGATGGGCATGGCCGGCCGCCGTCCCTACCTCGAGGACCTGGCGGGTCCGGGCGCACAAATTCTCAGGCAGCGGGTCAACGGCACCGGCCACTGACCCCCAGGAGCATGCCGTGGCATGATGGTGCCATGGGCGATCTGGAGGTCAAACGCTTGGCCCGCGGCGACGAGGCCGTGGCCGCCGTTCTCTTTGCCACGATGGCCGAGGTCTTTGCGGAAGGCAGCGAGCCGCTGTCCCAGGAATACGTCAGGAATTTGCTGGGCAGCGATTCGTTCTGGGCCATGGCTGCGCTTGACGGTGCCGAGGTGGTGGGCGGCCTCACTGCCCACACCCTGCCAATGACCCGGTCCCCATCATCAGAGGTGTTCATTTACGATCTTGCCGTGCGCGAAGACCATCAGCGGCAGGGCGTCGCAACCCGGCTGGTGCAGGAATTGCGGAAATGTGCTGCCCGAATAGGCCTCCACAACGTGTTCGTCCCGGCAGACAATGAGGATCTAGGCGCGCTGGAATTTTACCGGGCCCAGGGCGCCGACGCCGCGCCCGTCACCATCTTCACCTTCACCCGCTGACGGCCGCCGGGGCCTGGCAATGCTGACACCAGTAAATGTCCCGTGCCGCCCGGGTTGGGTATGCCGGATCGGCCAAGGTGGCGTGCCGGACCGGCGAGCCGCAGCGCTTGCACGGTTTCCC
Source organism: Arthrobacter sp. HLT1-20 (assembly GCF_054510895.1). Taxonomy (NCBI): domain Bacteria; kingdom Bacillati; phylum Actinomycetota; class Actinomycetes; order Micrococcales; family Micrococcaceae; genus Arthrobacter; species Arthrobacter sp. HLT1-20. Next base: position 12,366 of record NZ_JBTNDR010000041.1, read on the forward strand.
GGCCAGCCCGTACACCCACGTGGCGGCGTCGCCCCGCGCCGGACCGCCCGTGGTGGACCGGTGTGGCCTGTCCTTGTTGGCCTCAAGCAGCCGCTTGGCCAGCGCCACCATCCGCGGCACATCCGGCACGGAGGAAACCGCAGCAGCAGGGTGCACACCGCCCAGAAAACACAGTTCATTGCGGTAGATGTTGCCGATTCCGGCAAGGTTGCGCTGATCCAGCAGTGCCAGCCCAATGGGCCGCTCCGGGGCTGAAAGCAGCCGGCGCACGGCCTCCTCGGCGTCCCAATCCGGCCCCAGCAGATCCGGCCCAAGATGCCCGACGGCGGCCGCAGCCTCCGCCGTCGTCAGGACTTCCAGCGTGCCCAGGGAAAACCCCACGGCCGTGGCCTGTGCTGTTTGCAACACCGCCCGCGCCGTGAACGCGGGCCGCCGCCAGCGCGCGCCCCGGCCGCCGGGGGTCAGCGGATAGATGTCCCAGTGGCCTTCCATGGCCAGGTGCGAATGGATGACGGCGGTAGGGGTTTCCGCACTGCCGCCCACCACCATGAGCAAGTGCTTACCGCGTGCTCGGATGGATGCCACGACCGCGCCGGTGAAGTCCAGCGTTGCGTACGCGGGCACCCGGAAGTCGCTGGCCGTCAGGGTTTGCCCCTCAAGAACAGCACGCAGATCCCGGGCCTGCCGCCAGACGGTGTCACCCTCAGGCACGGATCCGCACCCCGCTCGGGGAACTGTAGGCTCCGGCGGCCAACAACGCCGCCGCCAAGGGAGTGTCCAGAATCCCGGCCCCGTTCACTTTTTCCATGGCCATTTTGTCGATGGCGCCGCGTTTGACCACGGCCACCAGAGCAGCGGCGGACAGGGAAATGAGGGCCGGATCGTCGCTGAAGCACAGCAGCGTTCGCCCGCCGCGCTCCACATACAGGACCAGTGCGCCGTCGACCATCACCACCAGTGCGCCAGCCTTGCGCCCGGGCCGGTGCCCGGACTCCAGTGGCGGCCAGCTCAGTGCGGCACCGTAGGGGTTGGCGGGGTCGGTGGCGGCCAGCGCCAGAGCCTGCGGGGCGCGGTGGCCCAGGGCTGCGTCCTCGCTGAAGGTCCGCAGCCTGTCCACGGTGGCGGAGACGGCAAACTGGGCGGCCCCCAGATGCTCAATGAAGTAGCCGCGGCGGCACTTGCCGGTTTCCTCCAGCCGGGCCAGCACCTTGTACATGAGCCCAAACCCGCCGGGCAGCCCAACATTCATGACGGAACCGCGCGTCACCACCCCATACCTGTCCAGGAACAGCTCGGCCAGGGCGTGGCTGCGCAACGTGGTTTGGCTGCTGGGTTCCGCGGCGGGGCCGGCGTCCGCGGCGGGCAGCGCGCTCCAACGGCCCGCGCCCAACGGCGGAACACCCCGCTGGGCGCCCGCAGCCCGCCCCGGCAGCCGGCCATAACGCCCGGCCCGGGCAGGGCGCAGCCGCGAAGGGGGCGCCTTTTGTTTGTGCGCCGTGTGTCCGCCGGCCAACATGGCACGAACAGGGGCAAAAGTGTCGTTGCTGATCAGTCCGGCCCACAGCAAATCCCACAGGGCCGAGGTCAATTCGTCGTCGGAGGGGACAACGTCCGGGCCGTGGGCGGCCATCTCACGCAACTGGTGGAAGAAGCACGCGCCACCGTTACTCAGGGCAGCCAAAATCCCCTGGTGGAGCTCGGCGGGGGTAAAGTCCTGGGCCGGCGGCAGGGTCAGTTCGGCGGATTCGGCCACATGCAGGCTCAGCCAGCCGTCGTTGGAACCCAGGGAGCCGGCGCCGGACACCAACACCTCTCCCGTGGCCGTCAACTCATCCAGCATGGCCGGGCTGTAGTCGGCCACCCGGGCGGCCAGAACCAGCGGCTCCCAGGCCGATGCCGGAATGGGTACCCCCGCCAGCTGGTCCACCACCGTCAGCACACCATCCAGCCCTCGCAGGGCGGGCGCGGTGGACGCGGCCGTGACATGCTGCCAGGCGGGCAGGAACCGCGCAAAAGTGCTGGCCTCCACCGGCTCAACCTCGGCCCGCAACGCCGCGAGGGAGCGGCTGCGCAGCTGCCGCAGCACCTGGACGTCGCACCACTCGGACCCGCCGTTCTCGGCGCGGGCCCAACCAGGGCCCGCAGCGCCCAGGGCCCCTTCGCGAGCTTGCGAGTGACGGGAGCCGCTGGGGATAAACTCGCCCTCGGTGACACGTTTGTCTGCCGCCAGCCGGGCCAGTCCTGAGTGCACGACGGCGACCCCCAGTCCCAGCCGTGCCGCAACTTCCGCTGCGGTGAAGGGTCCGTGGGTGCGGGCATAGCGGCCAATGAGATCACCCAGGGGGTCGGCCACGGGTTCAATGAACGCCAGCGGCACGCCCATGGGCAGGGGGATGCCCAGTGCGTCGCGCAGCCGGGCGGCGTCCTCGATGGCGGCGAACCGTTCCTCTCCGGCCATGTTCACGCGCAGGGCGCGGTTGGCGGAGACCAGTGCAGCCAGATGCGCGGCGGCGCCAGCCAGATGCTCGGGCAGGTGCTGGGCCAGGTGCTCGGCTGAGGCGGCAGGCTCGGGTAGGGTCCCGGCGCTGCCGGTCCCCAAAACGGTGGGGACAAGCCTCGCGGCAACCTCGCCGGCGGTGAGCGGGCCCAACAGGCGCAGCAGGTCCGCCACGCCTTCCATGCCGCGGGCGCGGCGGTCACTGTCCTTGCCAGCATTGTCCTTGCCGGGGCCGGCCAGGCGCTGCAGTTGGGCCTCGGTGGTGGCAATGACCACCGGATCCAAGAGTTCGCGCAGCTCGGCGCGGCCCAGCAGCTCGTCCAGGAGCGCGGGGTCCAGGGACAGGGCCGCCGCACGGCGTTCGGCCAGCGGGGAATCGCCCTCGTAGAGAAACGACGCCACGTAGCCAAACAGCAGGGAGCGGGCAAAGGGAGAGGGCTCATTGGTGGTGGTCTCCACCATCCGCAGCTCGCGGCGCTCAATGCTGGTGGCGATGGCCTTCAATGCGGGGAGGTCGTACACGTCCTGCAAGCATTCGCGCACGGTTTCCAGCACGATCGGGAACTGCGGGTACTTCCGCGCCACATCCAGCAGCTGGGCCGAGCGCTGGCGCTGCTGCCACAAGGGGGACCGCTTGCCGGGGTTTTGCCGTGGGAGCAGCAGCGCGCGGGCGGCACATTCGCGGAAGCGGCTGGCAAACAGGGCCGAGCCGCCCACCTCCGCCGTGACGATCCCGTCCAGTTCATCCGGGTCAAAGACGAACAATTCTGCGCCCGGCGGTTCATCGTCCATGAGGGGCACGCGCAGCACAATGCCGTCGTCGGAGGCCATGGCTGAGCCGTCCAAGCCGTACCGTTCGTGCAGCCGGGCGGCCACGGCGAGCGCCCACGGGGCGTGGACCGGCATGCCGAAGGGGCTGTGCAGGACTACGCGCCAATCACCGAGTTCGTCATGGAAGCGTTCCACCATGAGCGTTTTGTCGTCGGGGACCTGCGTGGTGGCGGCTTTCTGCTCATCCAGATACCCGAGCAGGTTGTTGGCGGCCCATTCATCCAGGCCTGTGGCCCTGCACCGGGCCAGCGCCTTTTTGCGGGGGGCAGCACTGACCTCGCGGATGAACGCACCCAGCGCCTTGCCCAGTTCCACGGGGCGGCCCAGGGAATCGCCCTTCCAGAACGGCAGCTTGCCGGGCTGGCCAAAGGCGGGGGAGACCAGAACGCGGTCAAAGGTAATGTCCTCGATCTTCCAGCTCGTGGCACCCAGCGCAAAGACGTCGCCCACCCGGGATTCGTACACCATCTCCTCGTCCAGCTCGCCCACCCGGCGCCCGCCTTTGTTGGCGGCACCGGCTGCCCCTGGTGCTTCGGAAGATGGGCCCACGCCGGCGAGGGCCCCGGAGCGAGCTTGCGAGCTCTGGGAACCGGTGGGGACGATGAACACGCCAAACAGGCCACGGTCCGGAATGGTCCCGCCGGAGGTGACGGCCAGCCGTTGCGCGCCGGGCCGTCCGGTGATGGTGCCGGCGGTCCTGTCCCACACGATGCGCGGGCGCAGCTCGGCAAACTCGTCGGAGGGGTACCGCCCGGCCAACAGATCCAAGGTGGCGTCAAAGGCTGATCTTGGCAGGGCCAAAAACGGCGCACTGCGGCGCACGGTGTCAAACCACTCATCCACATCCAGTGGTTCCAAGGCGGTGGCCGCCACTGTCTGCTGTGCCAAGATATCCAAGGGGTTGGCGGGGATGGAGAGCGGCTCAATCTGGCCCGCCAGCATCCGCTCCACGGTGACGGCCGAATGCAACAAATCAGCCCTGTGCTTGGGGAACAGGATTCCTTCGGAAATCTCGCCCACCTGGTGCCCGGCGCGCCCCACGCGCTGCAAGCCGCTGGCCACCGACGGCGGTGACTCCACCTGGATCACCAAATCCACGGCACCCATGTCGATGCCCAGTTCCAGGCTTGAGGTGGCCACCACGGCCCGCAGCCGCCCGGACTTGAGATCGTCCTCAATCAGCGCCCGCTGTTCCTTGGACACCGACCCGTGGTGCGCCTTCGCCAGGACATTGGGCGCGCCGGCCACGGAGCCAGCCTGGGCCATCATCTCCGCCGGCAGCCTGGCCGGGGACGGCGCGGACCGCCACAGTTCAGCAGCGGAGGGTTCGACGTCGGCCCCAGACTCTTTCTCCTCAGACTCACCACCCAGGGAGGCGAGTTCCAGCCGCTCCAGGTAGATCTCGTTGAGCCGGCCCGTGAGACGCTCGGCCAGGCGGCGCGAGTTGGCGAAGATGATGGTGGAATTCTTCGCCAACACGGCGTCCACGATCTTTTCCTCCACATGGGGCCAGATGGAGGCGTTGGGTGCCAATCCTGAGGCCGGGCCAAGATCGTGCGCGGCGGCCAGTGCGGGCAGCTCGGTCATGTCCGCAACGGGGACGGTGACGGCAAGGTTCCAATTTTTGGTGCTGGGCGGGGCAACTATCTTGACGGGGGCGTTGCCGCCCAGGAACCGGGCAACCGTGGAGTGTGGTTCAACCGTGGCGGAGAGGCCAATGCGCTGGGCGGGGGCATCCAGCAGGGCATCGAGGCGTTCCAACGAAACGGCCAGATGCGCCCCGCGCTTGGTGCCGGCCACGGCGTGCACCTCGTCAATGATGATGGTGTGCACGTCGGTGAGCGTTTCACGCGCCTTGGACGTCAGCATCAAATACAGCGATTCCGGCGTGGTGATCAGGATGTCTGGCGGATGGCTGAGCAGGCGTCGGCGTTCGTTGGCAGGAGTATCCCCGGAACGGACCCCCACGGTGACGTGCGGCGCGGCAAAACCGAGCCGGGCAGCAGTCTGCGTGATCCCTATGAGAGGGGCGCGCAGGTTCCGTTCCACGTCCACGCCCAAGGCCTTCAGGGGCGAAATGTACAGAACACGGGTGCCTTTTTTGGCCGGGCCGGGCGCAGCTGATGCCGGCCCCTTCGTGGCCGGGCCGGGTTCCGGCGTCAAACCTTCCCGGGCAATGAGGCCGTCAAGGGACCACAGGAACGCAGCAAGGGTCTTGCCCGAGCCGGTGGGTGCCACCACCAAGGAGTGTGCGCCGCTGGCAATCGCCTCCCACGCCCCGGACTGGGCTGGCGTGGGGGACCCGAACGCGCCAAGAAACCATTCGCGCGTGGGTGCTGCGAACTGATTCATGACTGCTGCTGGCGAAGTTGCGTGCACGGCTCCATCATGCCGCATGTGGCTGACATTGTGGCACTGCCGCTGGGCGCCGGCACCTGCTGAAGCTGCCATCCGCGTGGGCTAAGGCAAGCCGGGCACCGTGTGCTGTGCACGAGTGTCTGTGGCTAGAGGTAATCTATCCGTAGGGGGTGGCAATGGTTGCCGTTGCCAGTCGGTGGTTTTTCGCGCGCCTGGCGGTGCTCCTGAAACATCCGATTGCAAGGAAGGCAAACGCAGTGAAGACACGGCATATTGGGAATAATTGGCTCCCTCTGCTTGCGTTGTCGTTGCTGTTCCTTGTGGCCGGGGCCCTGAGCATGGTGGCTGAACGCGGCAATGGCGCCTTTGCCGGTGTGTTTGTTCTGGGCACCCTGGTGGTTGGCCTCGCCAGCGCCGGATGGCTGTGGAAGCACCCCTCGTGGTGGCTGGCCCCCCGGAAACACTACTTGTACCTCGCCGGCGGAACGCTGCTGGGAGTCCTCTTGAGCGCCCTGATTCCCTTCCTGCACGGCTGTGGCCCCTGGGTGGTCCTCGGGGCGGCCATTGTGACGTATGGCGTGTTTGAACAGTTCCGGTTCCTGATCACGGTGGGCGGCAGCGTGGCGCTCGCCGGACTGTTGGCCATGGTGATCCATGCCGACGTTTTTGGCGGCGCACTTCACCTGATCTCGGCCGCCGTCCTGGCCTTTGCCGCCAACAAACTTTACGTGTTGCGCCACGGCACCCGCCGGGAATCGCAGGACAGCGACCCCGGCTTCATTGGCTCCTTTGAGGAGTTTGACCCCGAAGAAGCCCTCCGCCCCTAGGGTGCGCAAACAAGCGCGCAAAACTACGGCTGGAACGCGCCGATGCTCAGCAACTTGATGGTGTCATTGCTGCACGCCGTCAACGGGTGGGGGATCGCCAAGCTGTCGGTTGCGCTCGGCGGGTAGACCAGGATTGCATCGGCCGGCACCCGCTGGCAGTCCTGGTAGTTGCCGGCCTGGGTGTAGCGCAGCACGGCTGCGGCGCTTTTGCCCGGCGCCAGGGTGATGGGCCCGTTGGAGGGGGCCTGGGCGTCCCGCTCGGCCGGCGCGCCCAGGGGTGTAATGCTGCCGGCCTGGACCATGGAAACTCCGGGGTAGCCGTCCAGGATGCAGTCAGCACCGGAGGAGTTGGCCACTATCAGCTTCATGTAGATGTGCCCCGCCGCGCCGCCGCCCGAATCATCCAACGAACCCTTCAACGATGCCGCTGTGCACAGTGGTGTGGCTGCCGACGTGCTGGGGACAGCTGTTGGCGCGGACGACGGCGTTCCTTCAGCACTGCTGGGAGCTGGCGTTGCGCTGGGACTGGCGCTGGAAGCTGCGGGTGTTGGTGCGGCGTTCTGCGGGCCGCACGCCGCCAATGATGCACCCAGGCCGAGGACTGCGAACAAGGCAAGAGCCCGGTTGGTGCGGAATCGGCTGGTCTGGGTGCGCTTGGCGGTAGTCATGCCTCCACTTTTGCCCCCAAGGGTGCCGCAGTCAACAAGCCCCGCCGTGAACGCCCACGTAGATGTCCGGCCCTTCATCCGCCGAGGTAGCCGGTTGGTGCCGAGACCCGCATGCGCCGCATACGGGTCCCGGCACCAATCGGCCAACCGGCTACCTGGACGAGGGGGCGGTGGTTATGCCTTGCGCGTGGTGCGCCAGAATGCCAGGCCGCCGAGGATCAGCCCGGCCAGCCCGGCACCCAAGCCCAGCCATGCCGGCCAGGTGGAGCCGCCGTCGTTCACTGCGGAGGAAACAGAAGCCGCAGCGTCATGGCCGCCGTGGGCATCCTCCGCCACAGCCGCCGTGACGGTCAGTGACGGCGCGGGGGCCTTCACGGAGTCGTGGTCGGCACCGGCCGCCGGGATTTCCTTCCAGTCCGTCTGGCCAACTTCACACTTCTGCAGGGTGGGGAAATTCAAGGTGGCGCCGACCGTTTCGGGCAGTTGCACCGACAGGGTGAAGGTGTCGCGCTGGTGGTCCGCCAGCGGGGTCTTGGCCGTGTAGGTGATGGACTCGGTGCGTTCGCTGATCTTGCTGCCATTGGCCAGGGTTCGCGGCGTGTCCAGCTTTTGCTTGGCCGTGGTGATGGTCCAGTTCGGGTTGACCGTGGGGGTGGCGTCGTTGAACTCATCCGGCAGGGTGATGGTGACGGCCGTGGTGGAGGAGCCCTCGCAGCCGTGGCCCACCGAGAACGTCACCAGGGAGTAGGCGCCGGCGGCAGTTTCGGTGGGGGTGGCGCTGACGTGGGCGGAGGCACTGCCCAGCCCCAACATCATCAGGGACGCGGTGGCGCCAACGGCAAGGGTGGTCTTGAGGGTACGGGAAATACGCATGGGGAAAACCTTTCGAACGCGCAAGAGCGCAAAGTACAGGGAATGACACCCTGCGAGTTGTTCGAAGGGTGTTAGGCGAAAACTGCTGCCAGCGCAGGCGGCCCGCGGCGCGTGTCGGGGCGCAGATTGCGCCACGGCAGGCGGGGGAGGGGGCGTGGAATGACGCCGGGGCGGGCGCTTTGCGCCGGCGGAAGAAGAACGACGGCGGCGCGCCGGTACAGCGGCCGGAGCCAGCTTGCGAGGGACCAGAGTGCGTCTTCGCCGTAGGCCAGCAGGGCGGCGGCGGCCAGGGTGGCGATGATGTGGGCTGCCCACATCCAGCCCGACATTGCCCCGGCGTGGCCCAGGTGGTCCATTCCGGGTGCCGACGCGGTGTTAACAGCTGCCAGCAGGGCAGCGGTGCTCGCTTCGGCGGACATGGTGTGTTGATGGACGCCTGCCGCGCCGGGTGCTGCCGTGGCGCTATGGGAAAGAGTCTCAAACGCCTGGTGCAACACCACCTGGCTGCTGCCCAAGAGGGCAACCATGGCCGGCAGGGTGAGGCGGAAGTGTGTGGCAACGGTTGAGCACAGCACGTGCAGTGCCAGGAGTGCCGCCATGATGCCCGGTGCTGGCAAGGTGCCGCCGGCCACAAGGTGTGCCCCTGCGGCCAGGCCAAGAACTGTGGCGCCAACCGAAACAGTCCGGAGCAACCTAAAGGGAGAGGTGTGCACACTGCTCCCTTCGACTCGGACAACCGTCCTAGCTTACCGAGGAATGCCCGTTCCATGCACCTGGGGTTTCCGGAGAAGTCCCTGCGTGTTGCACACCGGGCAGGCGCACGGTGAAAGTGGTGTGGCCTGGGGTGCTGGCAACGCCCACCGTGCCACCGTGCGAGCGCACCAGTCCCTGGACAATGCTCAGGCCCAAGCCGGTGCTGCCGGCGGCGGCCGTGCGGGCCGCATCCGCGCGCGAAAACCTGTCGAAGATGATTTCCTGGAAGGCCGGGTCAATGCCGGGGCCGTTGTCGCTGACCTCCAGTACACAGCTGCCGTCAGCGTCTTGGGACAAGGCGGTGTGGACGGCTGTTCCTGCGGGCGTGTGTTTGGCGGCATTGGCCAGCAGGTTGAGCAGGACTTGGCGCAGGGCTGCGTCGTCGCACAAAACCTCAACGGGCTCGTCGGGCACCGCGAAACTCCACTGGTGGTCGTCATTGACCACTTGAATGTCATTCACGGCCTCCATGACCAGGGGAGTCATGTTGACGGGCGGGGCCGGGGCGCCATGCTTGTGCCCCGCGGAACCGTTGACGCCCTGCTGGGCTTCGTCCAGCCGGGCCAGCGTGAGTAGATCCTCCACCAGTCGGCTCATGCGCACCGACTGGTCCTGCACCCGGCTCAGGGATGTTTGGCCGTCGGCGCTGAGCGGTTCCGTCATGGACAGCAGTTCGGCATAGCCGCGAATGGCTGTCAGCGGAGTGCGCAGTTCATGGCTTGCGTCGGCAACAAAACGGCGCAGCTTGGTTTCACTGCGCTGCCGGGCCTCCAAGGCGTTTGAGACGTTCTCCAGCATGGCGTTGAAGGCGTTCCCCACATTGCCCACCTCGGTGCCAGGGTGCGCAGCACTGTCCGGGACCCGGGCGCTCAAGGCGACCTCACCGGCGTCGAGCCGCAATGTGGCAACCTTGGTGGCGGTGTCCGAGAGCTGGGCCAGCGGCTTGAGGTTGCGCCGGATGATGACTGTGCCCGCCCAGCCCAGCACCATGAGCCCGGCGAGGGAGACCAGCACAATGGAGAGCACCAGTGTGGAGAGGGTTTGTTCGGTGGTGGCCATGGGCAGGCCGGTGATGAGGATGTCCCCGTTCGGAACGGCCTGCGCCTGGAGGCGGTACTCGCCAATGGAGAGCTTGCTGGTGCTGAGATCACCGTTGGTGGACAGCCCGGCCAGGATGTCGGCGTCGGCCGTTGTCAGCTGCTGGCGTGTGCCGGAGCTGGACAGGATGCCCGCATAGTGGACCACGCCGTTGCTCAGGACGGCGCTGAGCTGGCCGGCGCTGGTGGCGCGGGCGTTGAGCGGGTCCGGCAGGGTGCCGTTGGGGGACTGGGTGGAGACGGTATAGAAGGCGTTGGTGCGCACGGCTGCCTGCTGGAGTGAAGAGTCCAGCTGGTTGTTCACTGTGAGGCTGAGGGTTGTGTAGCTGACCATGCCCACCAAGGCACAGATGACTGTCAGCAGGGCCAGCATGACTGCCACCAGGCGGGTGCTCAGCGGCCAGGTGCCCGGGTGTGCCAGTTGCCTGGCCCTGGTGAGTGCGGGGCCGTTTAGAGGCATGGCTTGATCACATAGCCCGAGCCCCTGACAGTGTGGATCATGGGTTCCTGCTCGGCGTCGACTTTTTTGCGCAGATAAGAGATGTAGAGCTCCACAATGTTGCTTTGGCCGCCGAAATCGTAGTTCCACACCCGGTCCAGAATGCGCGACTTGCTCAAGACGTGGCGGGGGTTCTCCATGAGGAACTTCAGCAGTTCAAATTCGGTGGCGGTCAGGGTAATGTCCACGCCGTTGCGTTGGACCTCCTTGGTGTCCTTATTCAGGGTCAAGTCACCCACCGTCAGCAAGGCAAACTGCGGGGCCGTGATACCGGAACGCTGGACAATCCGGTGGAGCCGAAGCAGGACTTCCTTCATGCTGAACGGTTTGCTGACGTAATCGTCGCCGCCGGCTTGGAGCCCCGTGACTTTGTCCGCCACAGCATCCTTGGCCGTCAGGAACAGCGCCGGAACATCGGGATAAATATTGCGGATCCGCTGCAGCAGTTCCACCCCGTCCATGCCGGGCATCATGACATCCAGAACCAGTACATCCGGCATGAATTCGCGCGCCGTTTTCAGCGCCTCGAAGCCGTCGTGGGCCACGGCCACTTCCCAGCCGGATATTTCCAGGCCACGGCGCATCAAATCGGCAAGTTCCGGTTCGTCATCCACCACCAGGGCGCGGATGGGTTCGCCGTCTGCCCGGCTGAGCGTGGGGGTTGCTGATGCTGGAGGTGGAAGGGCCATGACTCCATTCTCTGGCATCCACCCCCACGTTAACTGAATGGTTCCCGAGTGTTCTCTGTGTCTTGGCGGCCCGGTGGCATTTCCGTCAAGCTATGGCATTTTTGGTGAACGCCAGCATGTTTAACACGCGGTTACAGGAGACGGAGTGGCCGATCGCCCACCTGGACGCTGATTTCCTGGCCCCAGGAGGCGGTGAGCCGGTCATCCTCCATGCCGTCACCAAACACCACCAGCTGGTCGGACGCCACTGTGATGCGTATGGATTCGCCCGCTTCCAGCACTCCCTCGGTCAGGGACGCTCCGGTGATGGGGGATGGCCAGGCCTCGCGGACAAACCAGGCGAGTTGGGGTGAGGTGGGGGCGGGCAGGGCGCGGCCACCGCGTTCCAGGGCGATGGATGCGCACCAGCCGGTGGCGCCCGTGCCCGTGGACACGATCAGCCCGGAGGAGGATTGGCGCTCGGCCCGGCCGTCCACCGTCGTCAGTTGATAACGGGCCGACTGGTGTGAGGCGTGCCCAATGAAAACCTCATTGAGCCCGGAGAGCTCCTGCCCGTCGTCGAGCCGGGCCGTCACGGTGGCGAGCTCCGTACAGCGCAACTGCTCCAAACCTCCGTTGATGACCTGCAGCAACCGGGCGGCGGCCGCGGGTGTATGCCGGACCAGGACGCCCGGATTCACGCCGGGCTCGGGGTCGATACCGAGAACGGGCTGGCCGGTGAGGTACTTGGCCACATTGGCCACGAGACCGTCCTGGCCCACCACGGCGATGATGTCCTCGGAGGTGAGCATGAACCGGCTGAGGTCTGCGCGCTCCACTTCGGCGCGGCGCCACTCGGCCGGAATTGCTGCGCGGACCGTGGCCAGGGCCGCCATGAGATGCTCGTGGCGTTCCTGGACGTCGTTGATGGTGCGGCCGCGGGTGCGCAGGAAGAACTCGGCCTGGCCGCGGGTGGCGTGCCGGTCCAGGAGTTCCTGCAGCTCGGTGCGCCGGTAGACAATGACAAGGCGATGGGTGGCCATGGCTGGAGTTACCTTTCGTTGCGTGCTGTCACAGCGGCTGGCTGGGGCTGGGCCGCCGGAGCTTCCTTGAACAGGCCAGCCAGTGCACCGCTCAGGAGGTCCGGGGTGATGGTCAGGTTGCCAATGTTGGGCAGTGATCCGGCGGCCTCACGGAAGGCCAGCGCCAGCAGGGTGGCCTGGTCCATGCCCTGGTAGACCTCCATGGTGGCGGCCTCTTTCGCTGCGGCGGCTTCACCCACGATCCGAACCTGGTTTGCCTCCGCGGTGGCGCTGATGCCCTGACGTTCTGCCGCAGCGCGAGCTTGGATGAGTCCGGCGGCGGCACGCTCCTCGGCCTCGCGGCGTGAGTTGATGCCTTCCTGGGTGACCAGGTTTTCACGCCGGGTGGCCAGTTCAATTTGGCTTGCCATTTCATTCTCGGAGATGGTCCGCTCGCGCTCGACGGCGACTGCCCGGCGTTCGTACACCGCCCGGTCGGCTTCGGCCTGGAGCTGTTCCCGGACCGGCGTCTGCAGGGCGCGCTCCACGTCCGACTCCGGGCGCACGGCCAGGACTTGCACGCCGAGGATCTCGATGCCGGTGGACATCAGCCGGCCATCCGTGCGGAGGGCTTCGGTGAGAACGTTGCGGAGCTGGCTGACGCCGTGCTCCAGCGCCTGGGCCAGGGTGGTGGCGGCGATTTGGTCGATCGCGTGACTTTGGCAGAGCTGGCCAATGATGGTGGCCACCTGCTCCTTGCCGGCGGCCGGCGGTGCGCCTACGCCCTGGAGACCGAAGTCGAGGCGGTTGGAGACGGAGACGGGGTCGATGAAGCGGTAGGTCACATTGGCCTGGACGCTGACGTCCTGGTGGTCGCGGGTGATGGCGTGGAACAGTGTGGGCAGTTCCTGATCGTCCACGGGAACCTCGCTCAGCACGGAATTTGCCGGCCGGAACCAGAAGGCCTGGCCCACGCCCTGGTGCTTGACGGCGCCTTTTTGCAGGTGGACAACGTAGCCGGTGGGGCTGCCCAAAAAGTGGCTGATCCAGGGGTAGCGCTTGATGCTGGCCATGGGGTGCTCCTTGAAACTCTTGATTGTCGTCACTTTGACGATAATTAAACTCTAGGTCACTCATCCGTTTATTGTCAATGTGACGATAAGTATCTACGATTGACGCATGCCTGATTCCCACCCCGCGCCTGAGCGCTTCCCGGTGACTGTCGACGTCGTCGCACTCACCATCCTCGACGGCGGCCTGCACGTGCTGCTCATTACCCGCCTCATCGAGCCGTTCCGGGGGACGCTGGCACTGCCTGGCGGGTTTGTGCTGGCTGGCGAGGATCTGGTGGCGGCGGCACGGCGCGAGTTGGCCGAGGAGACCGGTGTAGAGCAGGTGCCCGGGCATATGGAGCAGTTGGGGAGCTACGGGCCGCCGGGGCGCGACCCTCGTGGGGATGTGCTCACCGTTGCGCACCTGCTGCTGGCGCCGAATTTCCCCGTCCTGTCCGCCGGGAGCGACGCCGCGCACGCCGCCTGGTATCCGGCCGATGAGGTCATGGACGGCAGCCTGGCGCTCGCCTTCGACCACCGGCAGATTCTGGACGACGCCGTGGAGCGGGCAAAGTCGAAGCTGGAGTATTCGCCGTTGGGGGCGGCATTTTGTGGCGAGGAGTTCACCATCGCCCAGCTCCGCGCCGTGTATGAAGCGGTGTGGGGCACCCGCCTGGATCCGCGGAATTTCCACCGCAAGGCCACGGGAACACCCGGCTTCCTGGAGGAGACCGGGCACATGTTTACGGGCGACGCCGGCCGGCCAGCAGCGCTGTTTCGGCTGGCGCCGGCTGCCCGGTCTTCAGCGGGTCAGTCAACGCGTGCCGTGCTCAACCCGCCGCTCATGCGGCCGAGGGGCTGAGGGTGGCAGTGTCAGGAACAAGCCAGGTCGGGAATCCGGGCAGAAGCCTGCCCGCAATCTGATTGCCCAGGGCGAATGGCCTCCAGAAGGTACGGGGCGGGACTGCCTTGCCTCCAGTGCAGACATCAACCCTGCGCAACGTTTAGGCTGGCCACAAGATGAACGATGAGCAGATTCAGGAAATAGTTGACAGGGTCATTGAGGCTCTGCAGAATTTGGCGCCCAGGGACCCTGCCTGGTGGGTAGCCTGGGCAGCCTTCGGTTCCTACGCCACCTTGCTGGCAGCTGTCGTGGCCTTCTTGATTGGCTGGCTTTCTCTCCGGCAGCAGAAGAACGCCCTGGCAACCCAGGTCGCCGCGAATACGTCATCCCTGGAGCAGAAGCGAGAGGCGGACGCCAGATCCGAATGGTGGCGGCGGACGCAGTGGGCGCTGGAGGCGGCCACCTCCGAGAACCCGACGATGTATAGCTATGGTGCCGGGATGCTTGACCTCTTAGCCAAAAGTGACCTGGCCGGGACCGAAGATAAAGCGCTCCTGGATGCCGTTTGGGAGGGCACTTCCACTGAGATGAATGACGAAGGCATTGAATTGCTCATACAGGATGCCTTGGATCAAGAAAATCTCACGGAAGAAGAGCTGGCCTCGTTGAGCAGCTTCGTAGGAGATGATCCACAGCTTCCGCCAGCGCCAGGGGATATAGACGATCCGCCAGCATCAAGGGAGAATGAAAGTAGCAAGGAGGACACTGATGGCTAATGTGAGGAATTACGATCCCGCGCACAAAGGCGAGGTGTTCGACACCCTGCGCCGTGAAATCCTCGCTGCACGGTTGAAGGTCACCCTCGATCAAGAACTCAAACGTGAGACTTCTCCAACCGTGAAGCGCCTGGCTGGCATGAAACTGCCGCCGATTGTCAGGAAGCCGTATCAAATCATTGAGGTGCCCAACGTGTATGTCGCCGGGGCTGCACCGGTCACCAAGCGTCCGAAGCCCGGACAGTCGCCTCGTCTCCTCATCAATGAAATGAAGTTCCGCAAGGCGAAATCCGCCACGACTCCACTGGTGAATGAAGCCGTGAAGCCTGCTATCGCCAAGCACGGTGTTCCGGAACAAGCCAGTCGCCCGACGATGAAGTACTGACGTTCGGCGCCGACTGGAACAGTCGGTCGCCGGGAGTCAGCAATGATAGCGGGCTTGCAGGATGGTCACCTGGTGATTGTTGGCAATGTAGACAAGCTTGTTGACTCGTCAATGCGTCGGGACCAAATGCCAGCCAGAGCATGTTTCAATGCCGCTGGGATTCCGATGCCTTCGAGCGGGTCGTCTCGAAGAATGTCCTCAGTGAGGATGCTGATTCGCCAAGGGTCTTCCTATTCTGGGCCGGCCAGCATAGGCAGTCTTCCCAGCCCCCGGCGGTCCAGGCTAGGGCGCGCCACTCAAGGTTCTTTGGCCCATGCTCGACGACGTTGCCCTCACGGGTCGGTTCCAGAGCTGCAAGAAGACGTTGCGCATTCTTCGGTGAGCGCAGCAGGTAGCTGGTTTCCACCAGCGAGTCATACTCATCCTTGGACAACAGCACCGCTGAGCCACGCCTGGAGATGATTTCGACTTCGGTGTGATCGAGAATGACGTGCTCGATGAGTTCAAAAGCTCGCGTCGCGCATCACTCGCAGTTATGGCCACAACAACCCTGGTTGTTCCAGAACTGGTCTCGCTTGGGCTTGCTTGTGGTCTTTGAGGACGCTGAGAGGCGCAAGGAGGCCAACTTGGGAGCGAAGTAAACCCCACGCTTCCTGCCAACGAAGAAAAGCAGCATTCTTGCGCCGTTCGTCGCCGCGGCAGCTAGGCCCGCTGCGGCGGAGCCAATCGGCACAACCAAGTACTCCGTGAAAAGCAAGTAGTCGCCACTCGCGTTTTGTCCGCGGCGACTGCATAGCCTGATCCGTGTGCACTGGCCGCCGGCCGAGTGCAGAGATGCGCTCCTGCATCATCACAAGCCCTGGGGGGGTTTCCATGAGCAACACAAGATCTGTTTCCTTTTCCACCCGCAGACTGGCCAGCGCTGCCATTATGACTGGTGTCGTCACCAGCATGTTGGTGTTCGCGCCTCCTGCAACGGCTGCTTCCAGCCCGTCAGGAGGCATCTGCAACGGTGTCATCAACCAGCTGTCCCACCGCGGAGTGGTCCAAGAAAACCTGTTGAAGGCCGCGTCAAAGAAGAACGCCGCCATCATCACGCAGTTATTGGCGCAGCGTGCCCAACTTCAGACCAGCGCAGATGATCTCGCCGCACAAGTTGAGGCCGGGAACCAGGCGATCGCCAGACTTGAAGCACAGGGAGTTCAACTGGACACCGAACTGACGGCGGCAATCGCCGATCTGGCCGCGCTGCACGCGGAGCAGGCGACCACTCAGCGGGCCATTACGGCAGCAGAATTCGAGATCGCAAATTTGAACGTGGAGAAGGACGCCGTGCAGGCCCAACTCACGCCCCTGCAGTCACAGCTCGAGGCCAGCCAAGGGGCGCTGGCGCAGTTGGACACCCAGGCCCAGGCGGCTGCTGGCCACGTGGCGGCCAAAACGGCAGAAGTTAATGCTGCGCAGGGCGAACTTGCATCGCTGCAGGACTCAGCCAGCGATGCTGCCGCCCAGCTCGCTGCCAAGAACACCCAGATCGCCGATGCCGAGGCCGCCTTGGTCGAACTTGTTCAAATCGCGGATGCCGCCGATGCCGCCGTCGTAACTGCAACCCAGGCTGTCACGGACGCCGCCTTCGAGCTCAACCGTTTGGAAGACCTCGGCACCGCAGCCCAGGCCGAACTCGATGCCCAAACTGTTAAGGTCAGCGAGGCAAACGCAGCCCTGGCGGCTTTGCAGGCCGCCGCAACCAGCGCAACGGAAGCCGTCACGGTCAAGAACGGGGAGATCACACAGGCGCAGGGAGAACTGACAACCCTTCAAACCGCCGCGGCTGCCGCATCGGAAGCCGTTACCGTCAAGAACGCAGAGATTTCTCAGCTGCAGGGCGCGCTGGTTGGCTTGAGGGCGGCGGCGGACGACGCAGCTGCTGCCGTTTCCCACAACGCGGCGATGATCACCGCGGCCAACGCGAGCATTGCCACGTTGCAGGGGCAGATCACTGCGGGGAACTCGAGTATTGCCGCGAAGCAGGCGCAGCTTGCGACGGCGCAGGGAGCACTGGCCACCTTGCAGGTCAGCGCAGCCGCACTTGCCGCCGAGATCGCCGCGCTTGAGCACAGGATTGCCACCGAGTTTCCGCCCACCAGCAATGGCAAGAAAAAGCAGGAACTGATTGCCGAGCGTGACCTCAAACAAATCTCGCTTACTTCCGTCAACACCCAGATCACGGCCAAGACGGGCGAGATCGCCGCCTACCAGGGCGATCTGACAGCACTGCAGTCCGCCGTCAACGCGCTGAACTCTCAGCTGCTACTCAAGCAGCAGGACAGTAGCGCACTGCAGCAGCAGGCCGCGCCGTTGCAGGCTGCCTTGGATGCCGCAAACGCGGCAGTGGCCACCAAGCAGGGAGACATCGCAACCCTGCAGGGGCAGCTTCCGGCGCTTCAGGCTGGCGTGACTGCAGCCAACACGGCCGTGACCAACAAGGTAGGGGAATTGAGCGCCCTGCACGGTCAGTTGTCTGGTCTTCAGGACGCTGAGGATTCTGCAAAGGCCGCTGTTGTGGTCCAAGAACAGGTGGTTGCCGCACTCGAAGCCACGCTGCCGTCATTGACCGAGGGTCTGGCGGAAGCTCGTGCCGCAATTGATGCCCAGGAATCCGTGCTGGGGAGCTTGCAGGGCCAGTTGGTCGACGCCCAGAACGCCGCGGCGACGGCTGAGCTGGCCGTGGCCGCTAAGACTGCCGAACTTGCCACACTCAATGGCGAAGTGCCGGCACTCCAGGAGTCGGTGGACAACGCAAACGCCGCCGTGGACACCAAGCAGGGCGACATTGCCGCTCTCAACATCGCTGTGAATCACCTGGTCGCAATTCTTTCGGGGATCAATGCACAGATCACTGCGAAGGAAGCGGATGTTTTGGCTCTGCAGGGGCAGGTGGCGCCGTTGCTGGCACAACTGAATTCCCTCAACGGTGAAATCACCGCTGCGGACGCCGCGCTGGCGGCGCTGCAGGGACAGCTGACGTCGCTGGACGGGCGGGTTACAGCCGCACAGGCAACCCTCCGTGATCTGGAGGCCCAGAAGAAAACTAACAAGGACGCGGTCAAGTCCCAGAAGGACCTGGTTAAGGGCTTGCAGGACCAGCTGGGATCGGTGCAGCGGCAGATCGGCGCCATTGACAGCCAGATCGCACTGGGTGGCTGCGCTGCTTGATCTGGGTACAGCAAAGGCCCCTGCTTTCCTTCTAAAAGGGAAGCAGGGGCCTTGCTCATTGGCGGTGACGGTGGGATTTGAAACCCTTAGTTCGCACAGGTCACAGCTACGATCCGCCAAAACTCGCTGTTTTCAGTTGCTCAGGATTGCTGTTCATGAGTGCTGATTTGGGCAAAGTGTGGGCAAAATGTGGGCACCCGAGGCGTTGCCGATACTAGATGACAGTTTGCCTGCATCCCAGCCCTGGAGGAGTGGGTGTTCTTCTACCCGACTAGATTTGCCTCTTGCGAGCTATTGATTAGTTAGCTCCCAGACTGCGCGGGGGTCTCTTTTTGATTTTCCTATCCAGCGAACGAAACCAAGACCAAGGAGAGCGTCAAGACGCTTCTTTGCGGCAGGGCTGCTTAGGTCCATGGCCTCGGCAATTTCGCCGGTTCCCATTGGTCCTCCATTGGCCCGCAATATATCTAGAACCCTTTGGGAATCGCGGGGGAGCTTGGCCAGTTGCAAAGGATCTAGTCTCTGCATGGCTTCGAGAGTCAGGCGAACCGCGCCTTGTTCCTGCTGGTAGATGGGATCGGTAAACCCTACACGTCGCATTTCATCGAAAATTCGCTTGATACCTTCGCCAAGTTCTTGGCCAATGCGCAAGTCTGCACATACCTTCGCTATGCGTGGATTGCGCGCGTATCGGCTTATTTCCAACGGGTGGCGAGGGTCCGCCAGTCCAGGGAAACGCCCTGGACTGACTATCTCAACCCTTGTTTGATAGATCTCAACGCGAATGTGGTCCCCCGCGAGGCTGTACGAACGATGGATGACTGCATTGACCAGACCTTCAAGCCAAGCTTCTCGAGGCACGACAGGCTGCGCCTCGAACAATCCGGATTCACGTAAAGCCCGTCTCTTCGGGATGAATGAACTGATTGCCAAGTCCGCATTATGAATGACTTCCGCTATCGGACCTTCGATGCGAATGTCCTTCCCTTCTTCAACATTCAACCGTGCACCTGTTCCTCGCTCGTCCGTTAGAAACTTGATTACTCGGACGTAGGCTTGCGGAAAGGTGTCCTGTGGTGATTCCGCAAAGAGTAGATAGCCAGCATTAGTTACGGTCCCGTCGTGGGTAAGGAGACCCCTATTTTTGAATAGTTCCTTAGCCGTGCGAATTGATCCTGTTGCCTCGTGGTAGGCCTTGACTCCAACAGGGTCCAAGTTATCTAAGGTAGTGCCAGCAACAGGGTGTCCATCGAATTGGCTTTGCCCTCTATCGAATTCCAGCTCTCGGCGCTGCTCGTGCCTCAATTTTCGAGATTCATCACCGACGCGCAGATAGCAGTCCCCGTTTTTCAATTCGTGCACAACCTCACCTGGTTGCACTCGAAGGACGATAAGAGTGTCGAGTTTTCCAGCGCTGTTGATGCACTTTACTTGTTCCACTTTTACGCGGGCAGGCGGGACTGTGTGGTCGATGGAGGTCTGCTGGAAGTCATTTATCTTCTCGGGCGTCGCTCTGACTCCCTCGACAACGCCGTCATGCAAGCCGAGTACAAGAGTGCCACCTTCGGCATTGGCAAGAGCAACTATGTGCTGCGCTAGATCCTTTGGTGCTATGCGAATCGACTTGCGATCGAACCATTGGTCCTCTCGCAGACGAAAGAGCGCTGGGCCCACTTCTGCCGGGGCTCGCACTAGAGCTTGGTCCACCATATTTGCAGTCATGAAATAACTCTAAGTGTTCGGAAGGGTATGCCAGATTTCATGCTGACCTTCTTCGGTGGAATAGTCCGCATGCAGCTCCTTTTCGAATCGTATTCTGCCGCGCGCACCAACCACGGCCACGGATCTCAGATCTCGACCAGGGCCACGGCCACGGGCGCGGCCACGACGGCCACCCGCGCGGGCTACTCCAAAGAAGCACCGGCCACGGATCACGACCAGCAGCGCGGCCACGACGACGACGGCCACGATGATGACGACGGCGACTCGCGCGGGCTACTCCAAAGAAGCACCGGCCACCGCGCGCACCAACAGCACCAGCCCCTCGCGCACCAACCGCGGCCACGATGATGACGACGGCGACGGCGACGGCCACGGATCTCAGATCTCGACCAGGGCCACGGCGACGACGGCCACGATGATGACGACGGCGACCACCGCAACGGCCACGGCCACGACGGCCACCCGCGCGGGCTACTCCAAAGAAGCACCGGCCACGGATCACGGATCTCGACCAGCGCAACGGCCACGGCCACCGCGCGCACCAACCATGGCCACGGATCACGGATCACGGATCACGGATCTCGACCAGGGCCACGGCCACGGCCACGGCCACGACGGCCACCCGCGCGGGCTACTCCAAAGAAGCACCGGCCACGGATCGCGGATCTCGACCAGCGCAACGGCCACGGGCGCGGCCACGACGGCCACCCGCGCGGGCTACTCCAAAGAAGCACCGGCCACGGATCACGGATCTCGACCAGCGCCACGGCCACGACGGCCACGATGATGACGACGGCCACGGCCACGACCACGGCCACGACGGCGACTCGCGCGGGCTACTCCAAAGAAGCACCGGCCACCGCGCGCACCAACAGCACCAGCCCCGCGCGCACCAACCACGGATCACGGATCACGGATCTCGACCAGGGCCACGGCCACGGCGGCCACGATGATGACGACGGCGACGGCGACGACCACGGCCACGACGGCGACTCGCGCGGGCTACTCCAAAGAAGCACCGGCCACGGCCACGACGGCCACGATGATGACGACGGCGACGGCGACGATGACGACGACGACGACGGCGACTCGCGCGGGCTGCTCCAAAGAAGCTCCAAACCTCCGCGCGCACCAACAGCACCAGCCCCGCGCGCACCAACCACGGATCACGGATCACGGATCTCGACCAGGGCCACGGCCACGACGGCCACCCGCGCGGGCTACTCCAAAGAAGCACCGGCCACGGATCTCGACCAGCAGCGCGGCCACGACGGCCACGATGATGACGACGGCGACGGCGACGACGGCGACTCGCGCGGGCTGCTCCAAAGAAGCTCCAAACCTCCGCGCGCACCAACAGCACCAGCCCCGCGCGCACCAACCACGGCCACGGATCACGGATCTCGACCAGAGCCACGACGGCGACGGCCACGATGATGACGACGGCGACGGCCACGACGGCGACTCGCGCGGGCTGCTCCAAAGAAGCTCCAAACCTCCGCGCGCACCAACAGCACCAGCCCCGCGCGCACCAACCACGGCCACGGATCT